>DMCN01000038.1 GCA_003445795.1 Gallionellaceae bacterium | reverse complement strand
TCTCCATCGACGATTTCGGCACCGGTTATTCATCGTTGTCCTATCTCAAGCGCCTGCCGCTGGACCAGCTCAAGATCGACCAGAGTTTCATACGCGACATCACCGTCGACCCGAGTGATGCGGGCATGGTGCAGAGCATCATCGACATGGCAAAGAACTTCGGCCTCGATGTGATCGCCGAAGGTGTCGAGACCGAGGCGCAGCTCGCTTTCCTCAAACATCACGATTGCCTGGCTTATCAGGGTTTCTTCTTCAGCAAGCCGGTGCCGGAAGAAGAGTTGCGGGCTGTGATGGACAAACTGTCCTAGCGCACACCTTGTGTGCGCCATTCCTGAAGGGATGAACTTGCCTGTATGCACGGCATGGATACTCGGGCGGATGGCGCTGCCGGCGGGATTCGGAGTGATAGAATCCCGCGGCAATCAAAAAAACATAAGCGGTATTCTGGGAGGGGTATGAAAAAAACCGCGGGATCGATGAGCAGCTCGAACGGGTCATGCTCGCCAGTGCTTATGTTGGTCATATGCCTGTCGGGCCTGATCGGACTGTCTTCCTGCAGCAGGGATCCCATCCCACCTTTGCGCATCGCCAGCAGTCCGTGGCCGGGATACGAACCGCTCTATCTGGCGCAGGAGATCGGCTACCTGCCGGCCGGCAAGGCGACCATCTACGAACTGCCCTCTTCCGACATCACCCTGGAAGCCTTCCGCAATCGCTCTGCCGATATCGCCAGCCTGACTCTGGATGAAACGCTGGAACTGCTGCAGGGCGGTGTCAAACTGCGCGTCCTGGCTGTGATGGATGTGTCGAACGGTGCTGATGCGGTGATGGCAACGCCGAAGGTGAGGACGCTGGCCGATCTCAAGGGCAAGCGCATCGCCATCACCAATATCCCGCTCGGTGTCTACATGCTCAGCCGCATGCTGGATGCCGCCAAACTGACCCGTGCCGATGTGACCGTCATTCCGAGCGCCGAAAGCAGGCATGAAGAGATGTACCGGCAAGGCAAGGCCGATGTCTTCATCACTTTCGAACCTTTCAAGGCCAAATTGGCTGCGCTGGGTGCGCATGACATCTTTGATAGTGGCGATATTCCGAACGAGATATTCGACCTGCTGCTGGTGCACGAGGATGTCTTTCAGCAGCGCCGCGGGGAGGTCTGCGATGTCGCCCGACAATGGTTCCGTACGCTGGACTACATCGAACAATCGCCGGATGCGGCAGCCGGGAAGATCGGCAAACGCCTCGGTGTGACTGCGGCGGAATATCGTCTCATGATGGGCGGGATCAAGATTCCTGCATTGCAGGAGAATCTGGCACTGCTCGGCGGTACCGAACCGGTCATCCTGGAAGCGGCAATGCGTCTCAATGAAGTGATGCTGCGCGAAGGGCAGCTCGACAAGCGAGTCGAGATGAGCGCTGCGCTAGTTGATAAACCGGAGACGTGTATCGCCAAGTGAACCACGCAAGATGAGAACACGCCTTTCCATCCTTATACCGCTGATACTGGTGATCGTCTCGATCACCTGTTCCTTCCTTGTGTTCCTGCAGGTGGATCGCGCCAGCAGGGTGCGCATCGAGCAGGATGCCCTGGGCGAGATCGGCATGGAGATGTCGCGTTTGCAGAATCTGCTCTACAACCGGCTGACCATGGGCAATGAAACCGATGCCTTGCTCGATCTGTCGCTGGCCGCGATGCGCCCCGGGATGCGCGCCCTGATCCTGGCCGATGAAAGCGGCAAGGTGCTGTTGGCGAACCGTTTCAGGTGGAAAGGGGGGCCGGCCGCTTCCCATTCGGCTTTCTCCAATGCGGAGGCGTCTCTGGTGGTGCGGAGCGGCGTGAGCAAGATCGGCTTCAACCCGGATGATGCCGCCTTGCTACAGGGCTATTATCCGCTGGTGGTGTCTTATCAGCAGGGCGGGCTGAAGAAGCAGATGGGTCTGCTGTACGTAGAGAGCGATATCAGCGCTCAATTGAAAGCGACCCGGCTGGCCGCGCTGGAACAGTCGCTGATCTTCGGCGCGATCATCCTGGCGGCCGCTCTGCTGATCGCCTTCATCCTGCATCGTCTGGTCAGCCGGCGCGTGAATGTGTTGCTCGCCGCTGCCGGAAGGCTGGCGCTCGGCGACTATGCAGTCAAGACACACATGACCGGCAGTGACGAGATCTCCGCTCTGGGCAAGGCCTTCGATAACATGGCGGAGAGCGTGAGCGAGAACATCGCCTTGCGCGAACAAGCGACCCTCGACCAGAAGCGCGTGCTCGACACGGCGATCGATGGCTACTGGCTGGTGGACGATGGAGGCAGGCTGCTGGATGTGAACGATGCCTATTGCCGCATGTCCGGTTACAGTCGGGAAGAGCTGTTGCGCATGCACATCCCTGATGTGGAAGCAAAAGAAGTGACGCTGGAACAGGTGGCCGCCCACATAGCCCGCATCAAGGAACAGGAATCGGACCGGTTCGAGAGTATCCATCGCCGCAAGGACGGCAGTCTGATCGACGTTGAGATCGCCACCACCTACTGGAAGGACAGCCGCCATTTCTTTGCGTTCGTGCGGGACATCAGCGAGCGAACACGCATCCAGAAAGCACTCACAGAGCGCAAGGAGCAATACGATCGCCTGGTCGCCAACATTCCGGTCGGCGTGTATCTGCTGCTTACCACGCAAGCGGGGGTGTTCCAGTTCAAATATGCCAGCCCGCGATTGTCCGAGATCCTCGGGGTGTGGTCTGCCGCCATCTATGCCGATGCACAGGCGGCATTCGACCCGGTCCATCCGGATGATCTCCCGGAATTCGTGGCGCTGAACCAGCAGGCGGCACGCACACACGAGAATTTCCTGTGGGAAGGGCGCATCCTGCGCGAAGGGGAGGTCCGCTGGCTGCGGATCGAATCGAAACCGGAGCTGCTGGAGAATGGCGATTGTCTCTGGGACGGCATGGTGCAGGACATCACCGAGCAAAAGCTGGCAAGGCTGGAACTGGATCTTGATCAAGAGCGGTTCGCCGAAGCGCAGAAGGTCGGCCATTTTGGCAGCTGGGAGCTCAATTTTGCATCCGGCAAGCTGATCTGGTCGGATGAGATCTTTGAGATATTCGAGATCGACCAGTCGAAGTTCGCCGCTTCCTACGTGGCTTTTCTGAATACGATCCACCCCGATGATCGCGACAGAGTGAACCAGGCCTACATCGATTCGCTGGCGGACCAAAAGCCGTACCAGATCATCCACCGCCTGCAGATGGCTGACGGCCGCATCAAGTGGGTGGAAGAGCGCTGCAGCTCGACCTTCGACGATTCCGGCAATCCCTTGCGCTCCATCGGCACAGTACAGGATGTGACCGAACGCGAGCGTCTGGCTGAGCAGGCCCGCATCGCCGCGGTGGCGTTCGAGACGCAGGAGGCGATCATCGTGACCGATCGGGATGCGAACATCATCACCGTCAATCGCGCATTCGAGGAGATCACCGGCTATTCGCAGGAAGAGGTGCAGGGCAAGAATCCGCGCATGCTTAGTTCCGGAAGGCATGAAGCCGGGTTCTACAAGCAGATGTGGGACGCCATCAACGAGACGGGGCGCTGGTCGGGCGAGATGTGGGACCGGCGCAAGGATGGCGGGGTCTATCCGAAATGGCTGACCATCACTTCCGTGAAGCATCACGACGAAGTGACCCACTATGTCGCCGTCTTTGTCGATATCAGCGAGCGCAAGAAGGCCGAGGAAGAGATTAAGAATCTGGCCTTCTTCGATCCGTTGACCGGACTGCCGAACCGGCGCCTGTTGCTGGATCGCTTGCATCTGGCTTTGGGACAGAGTGCTCGTAGCGAGAACTTCGGCGCCCTGATGTTCATCGATCTCGATCATTTCAAGGTGCTGAACGATACCAAAGGCCATGAATACGGCGACAAGTTGCTGGTGGAAGTCGCCAAGCGCTTGAATACTTGCGTTCGCGAGACAGATACCGTGGCACGCTTCGGCGGCGATGAGTTCATCATCCTGCTGGAGGGATTGAGCCTTGATCAGAACGATGCA
Organism: Gallionellaceae bacterium; assembly: GCA_003445795.1. GTDB lineage: Bacteria > Pseudomonadota > Gammaproteobacteria > Burkholderiales > Gallionellaceae > Sideroxyarcus. The sequence continues at coordinate 59,344 of DMCN01000038.1, read as the reverse complement.
GTGGAGCAGGCGGGGCGCATCGCCGAAAAGATGCGCGATGCGCTGTCGCGGCCGTATCAGTTGGGGGACGAGCAATACCAGAGTTCGCCAAGCATCGGCGTGGTGTTGTTCAGGGGCGATCTGGTCACCACCGAGGAGTTGCTGAAGCAGGCCGACCTGGCGATGTACAAGGCCAAGGACGGCGGCCGCAACATGGTGTGCTTCTTCGAAGCATCGATGCAGGCACTGCTGGAGTCGCGCACCCTGCTGGAGAATGCCTTGCGGCAGGCCTTGCCGAACGGCGAGCTGGAACTCTTCTTCCAGTTGCAAACCAACGAGGCAAAGGATCTGCTCGGCGCCGAGGTGTTGCTGCGCTGGCGCAGTGCTGTACTGGGTATGGTGTCTCCGGCGGAATTCATCCCGCTGGCCGAGAAGACCAAGTTGATCCTGCCCATCGGGGATTGGGTGCTGGAGAAGGCTTGCAGGCAACTGAAGGCGTGGCAAGGGCATCCCGTGTTGGGCAAGATGCACCTTGCGGTGAACATCAGTCCGCTACAGTTCCATCAGCCCGGTTTTGTTTGCAGGGTCAAGACCATTCTTGTCGACACCGGTGCCGATCCGCGCCTGCTGGAACTTGAACTGACCGAGAACCTTGTGCTGGAAGATGTGCGCGAAGCGGCGCGCAAGATGGACGAGCTGAAGGCGTTCGGAGTACGTTTCTCCATGGATGATTTCGGCACCGGTTATTCCTCGCTGCAATACATCAAGCAGCTGCCGATCGATATGTTGAAGATTGACCAGTCCTTTGTGCGCGACATCCTTACCGATCCGGGGGATGCGATGATGGTTCAGACCATCGCAGGCATGGCGCATAACTTCGGCTTCGATGTCATTGCGGAAGGTGTCGAGACGCAGGAGCAATTGCATCCGCTCATCCTGTGCGGATGCGAGAAGTTCCAGGGCTACCTGTTCAGCAAGCCCGTGTCTTTGGCCGACTTTGAGGCGCTGGTGGACAAATGGACGCTGGAGAAGGCGGCGAAATGATGCTTTGTGCGCCGGGTGATCGCTGCAGCATGTTGTGACTGCGAGACACGGTTAGGATTTATAATCATTCAAAATCAACATACGCCCGGATATGAAAAAAAGAACGGATGCACTCAAAGTGCTGGTGGTGGAAGACAGCAAGGTGACACTGAAAGTCCTGTGCAATTTTCTTGAACGCATGGGGATATCCGATCCGTTGAAAGCGGAGACGGGCAAGGACGCCATCGCCCAGTACCGCAAGGAAAAGCCGGACATCATTCTGCTGGATGCGCAGTTGCCCGACATCGACGGTTTCGACATCGCCAAACAGATCCGAGCGAGCGAACAGAAGGACGACTGGACCGCCATCATATTCCTCACCAGTATGACCAAGGACGACGATCTCGCGCGTGGCATCGAGGTCGGCGGCGACGATTATCTGATGAAGCCGGTCAGCGAAGTGGTGCTGCATGCCAAGGTGCGCGCCATGCGCCGGCTGGTCGAGATGCAGCGCGATCTGGTTGACGTCTCGCACCAGTTGAATGCCGCCAACAAGGAGCTGCAGCGCCTGTCGACCACCGACGGGCTCACCGGTATCTCCAACCGCCGCATGTTCGACGAGTTGTCGTTGCGCGAATGGCGGCGTTGCGAGCGCATGAATAAGCCGATGGCGCTGGTGATGATAGACATCGACAGCTTCAAGCTATACAACGACCAGTTCGGGCACCAGGCCGGCGACGATTGTCTGCGCGCGGTGGCCGGACAGGTGGCCCGCGCCGCGCCGCGCGCCTCTGATCTGGCTGCGCGCTATGGTGGCGAGGAGTTCGTGCTGGTGCTGGGCGAGACCGATGCCGACGGTGCGCGCTGGGTGGCGGAGAATGTGCGCCAGCATGTGGCCGATCTGGGTATCCCGCATGCCACGGCGAACCGTCATGTCACGATCAGTTGCGGTGTCGCTTCGGTTCAGCCCGGGAAAGGTGTCGCGCTGGAGGTGCTGTTGCGGGCCGCCGACCATGCCTTGTATGAGGCCAAGGAAGCAGGGCGCGACCGTGTGGTGGTGGGGACCTACGGCAAGTCGTAGTCGGCCCAGTTGTTCGGCGTCTCGAACAGACGCACGCGTTCAAGTCTGAGATGGTTGCCGAAAGTGTCGCGGTAGGCATCGTGCAGCAGATCGAAGGCGACCTTGGCCAGATTCTCCGCCGTCGGTATGACATCCAGCACCACCGTCTTGTGGCCCGGCAGCGTGTTCAGAAAGTCCAGCACCGCCTTGTCCCCGCGGTACACCAGGAAGGCGTGATCCCAGACATCGACCACGCGCTCCTTGGCGATGTGTTTCACGTCCGAAAAATCCATCACCATCCCTTCTTCCGAAACACCCGCGGCGGTGATGATCTCGCCCGACAAAGTGATCTCGATGGCGTAGCGGTGGCCGTGCAGATGCTTGCACTGGCTGTTGTGGTTGGGGATGCGGTGACCGGCATCGAATTCAAGTCTTCGGGTGATCTGCATGGCGGGCGTGCTCGGTTGGACAGGCGCGGATTATAGCTTGAAGGCGCGCACCGCATCCTTGAAAGCGGGCAGGCCGTCCTGCTCGGCTTCGCCGCCGTAGCGCAGCGAGGCGTAACGCGCGGCGATGTCGTAGATGTCTTCGGCTAGGTCGGGATGGGCGGCGGCGATGCGCGCGGCATAGTCCATCGGCCCTTCATGCGGCGCGCGCGGCAGTCCGGCCTTCTCCAGTTTGCGGCACACCTTCAGCCAGGCGGCCTGCACCGCGTCGGTCCGGCGCGCGGCGAGGCGGCGCAGCATGACGAGGGTGAAGACACCCACCAGCAGCGCGATGCCGGCCAGCATGTTGAGCGCCATCTTCTGCCAAGTGATCTCTTCCATGCCCATGCGGGTGAGGAAGGCGAACTGGCGCTCGGTGTTGTAACCGAGCACCCACTGGTTCCACTGGTTGGAGAGCGCGTCCCAGTTCAGACGCATGCTGCGCAACCATTCCGACGGGTTGCGCGCCATGAAGGGCAGCGCGGCATTGTCCGGCAGCGCGGAAGACAGCCCGTTCTGGATGCGCTCGGGCGAGATCGCGGCGGTGGGGTCGACGCGTACCCAGCCGCGCTCACGCAGCCATACCTCCGCCCAGGCGTGGGCATCGGCCTGACGGATGATGAAATAGCCGCCGAGCTCGTTGAATTCGCCGCCCTGATAACCGGTCACTACGCGCGCCGGAATGCCGGCTGCGCGCATCAACACCACGAAGCTGCCGGCATAGTGTTCGCAGAATCCTTTTTTCGTCTCGAACAGGAATTCATCCACACCATTGATGCCGAGTGGCGGCGGTTCCAGTGTGTACTCGAACTCCTGCTGGTTGAAATAGGCGAGCGCGGTGCGTATCAGCGCTTCCGGGCTGTCGCTCTGCACGCGCCACTCCGCGGCGAGCCTGCGGGCCTGAGGGTTGTAGCCTTGCGGCAAAGTCAGCGCGCGCTGCAATTGCTGCGGCGGCTCCTCCAGGCTGGCGCGATAGGACAGCAGCGAGCTCGCGTCGTAGCGGGTTCGCGCAGTCACCGGTCTTCGGCTAAGCAACTGGAAATCCGGCGCCATCTCGGCGGAGATCGATATCTTCGCCGGCATATCCATGGCGAACAGCCAGCGCTTGTTGTGCGGCTCCAGCGTGACGGTATAGTCCACCGGTAGCGAAGTGTCGGAGAGCGTGGGTTGGCGCAATGTGGCGTTGTTGCCGCGTGTCCAGGTCATGCCGTCGTAATCCCACAGCACCGGTCCGCGCCAGTACATCTGCTCGCGCAACGGCACGGTGTCGTTGAAGGCCACCCGGAAGGCGACCGCGTCGGACAGCGACAATTTGCTCACGCTGCCCGGTGCCATAGTGTCGGACAGCCCGCTGGTGGCGTAGGCATCCTGCGGCATGCCCCATAGCGGTCCCTGCACGCGCGGGAACAACACGAAGATGATGAGCGACAGCGGGATGGCCTGCAGCAGCAAAACGATCGCGATGCGCAGCCTTGGCCTGAGCGCGAGCGTGCCGGTCTGCATGTGCACCCAGGTCGCCATGATGACCAGCAGCGTGAGCAGCATGAACATCGCGGTGGGGATGCTCTGCGAATAGAAGAAGTTGGTGATGATGATGAAGCAGGAAAGATAGATAAGCACCGTGGCATCGCGCACGGCTTTCAGTTCCAGCAGTTTCAGCGTGGACAGCAGAATCAGCAGCGCGACGCCGACCTCGCGGCCGAACAGGGTGCGGAAAGTGACCGCGATGGCCAGCACGCAGGCGACGGTGACGCTCAGCAGCAGCCAGCGTGCAGGCAGCGGATAGCCGCCCCAGGTGAGATAGGCGCGCCAGGCCAGCAGTGCCACGCAAACCGTGCTGATCCACAAGGGCAGATGCTCCGCATGCGGAGCACTCACCAGCAGGATGCAGGCAATGAGGCCGAAGGTGAGCGCGGCGTTGAGTTTCATCATTCCTCCCCGCCGAACAACGCCAACCGCCGCAGACACTCCGCGCGGTGCGCCGCATTATGTTGTGGCAGCACATCGCCACCTGGCAAACGCAGGCCGTACATCAACCCCTGCACATCCGCATCCAGCACCCAGCGGGTCAGCAGTTCCAGTTTTCGTTCTTGCGCGATGTCGGGCAACTGCGACCAGTCCAGCCACAACTCCTGTCCCTGAAACGCGGAGAATTGCTTCACCTGCAGACCCTGTTCGCGCGCCAGCGCCTTCCACGCGATGCGCGGCATCGCGTCGCCGGCCACATAGTTGCGCAGACCGGCAAAATCCTCGTCGCCTCTCGTCGGCAGTTTGCCGTTACCGTCCTGCATTGCGGCGGCTGGCAAGGGCTGCGGTGCGGCCGGTCTGGGATAGACCAGGCAGCGCACGTCGAAATGGATATAGCTCCAGGCATGGAACAGCCCGAGCGGGAATTCGGTGTGCAGCGTCAGCCGTCCGCTATCCAGCCAGCCGCGTTGCGGGGCGGGGATGTCGAACTGCACCGGTGTGGAAGTCTGTGCGGGCAGATCGAACACGACATGGTGACCGTCGTCGTCATGTAGATGGATCTGGTGGCGCTCCAGACTACTGGGGTTGTTGAAGTGGAACACGAAACGCGCCTGCTCCCCGGCGAACACGGGTTCGATCTGACCGGCATGGATCTCGAGCTGAGCCATGTTTCGGAAGGCATGCAGCATGCTGATGCCGCCGGTGGTGGCGAGTAAAAAGGTGAGCACATAACCCAGGCTCAGGTTGTAGTTGATGTCGCCCAGCAGCATCAGTACCAGCACGAACGCAAAAGCGAAACCCTGCCGCGTGGGCAGGATGTAGATGCGGCGCTGGTTGAGCACCACCGTGCCGGTCTCGACGGTGCGGCGGAACGCCCAGTTGCGGAACTTTTGTCTGAATGAGCCGATCACGTCAGGGGATGGCGACCGCCTCGATCAGCTCGCGTGCCAGCTTGTCGCCGTCGGAGGTGTGCACATCCTGCACGCTTTGCAGGCGGTGGCTGGCGACGCCGGGCAGCACGGCCTGGATGTCTTCGGGGATGGCGGCGTTGCGGCCGTCGAGCAGCGCCCAGGCGCGGGCGGCGGCGAGCAGCGAGAGTCCCGCACGGGGCGAGAGGCCGTGTACATAGCGCGCCGATTCGCGCGTGTGGCGCAGGATGGCTTGCGCGTAGTCGAGCAAGGCGGGCGAGACCAGCACCTGCCTGACCTGCTTTTGCAGCGCCATCAACTCGGCGGTCTCCATCTGCGGTTTGAGGTTCGCAATCAGATCGCGCCGCTCGATGCCGGCCAACAGGCCGCGCTCGGCCTGCGCGTCGGGGTAGCCGAGCTGGATGCGCATCAGGAAGCGGTCGAGTTGCGATTCCGGCAGCGGGAAGGTGCCAATCTGGTTGGTCGGGTTCTGCGTGGCGATCACGAAGAACGGTGTCGGCAGCGGGCGCGTTTCGCCCTCGCTGGTGACCTGCTGCTCTTCCATCGCTTCCAGCAGCGCACTTTGCGTCTTGGGTGTGGCGCGGTTCACCTCGTCGGCCAGGATCATCTGCGCAAAGATCGGTCCCGCGTGGAACTTGAACTCACCGCTGTCGCGCTGGTAGATGGAGACGCCGAGGATGTCGGCGGGCAGCATGTCGCTGGTGAACTGGATGCGCTGAAACTGCAGGCCGAGGGTTTTGGCCAGCACATGCGCCAGTGTGGTCTTGCCGACGCCGGGCAGGTCTTCGATGAGCAGGTGGCCGCGCGCCAGCAGGCAGGTGAGCGCAAGCCTGATCTGGCGAGGTTTGCCGAGGATGACTTGTTCGGTCTGGGCGATGACGGCGTGCAGGGGATGGGCCATTCGGTTTCCTTATATCAAGACTGCCGCGACCACTTTACGGTCTTCGGCGACGAGGATGTTGTAGGTTCGGCAGGCGGCCGGGGTATTCATGAATTCGATGCTGATGCCGGCCTGGATGAGTTCGCGGTACAGGCCGGGATGGGCGAACTGCTGCTTCGCGCCGGTGCCCAGCAGTACCACTTCCGGCATGAGATCAAGGAAGTAGCTGAAATGCGCGGGTTCGAGCGAGGCGAAATCGCTGGCGGGCCAGTCGGTACGGATGCCCTGTGCCATGACCACCAGCGGTTGCTGGAAGCGCCTGTCGTTGACCGCGACATAACCTTCGCCGTGTCCGGTGAAGAGATACATGTTGGTATCCGTGTTCAGATGCAGTGCCAAAGCAGGGTTCTCCATTTGCGGCATATAGCGGCGGCGCGGTAGAATCGCGGCCTTTGCAACGCCTTGTCTGTATGCGGTGGATTCTACCATCCGCACCGGCTCGGCAGATGAGGAAGCCTCCAAGTGAAACACGAAAAAGATACCTCCAAGCCCGTGCTGAAATCCACCAAGCTGGCGAATGTCTGCTACGACATCCGCGGTCCGGTCATGGCGCGAGCGAAGCAGATGGAGGAAGAGGGGCAGCGCATCATCAAGTTGAACATCGGCAATCTCGCGCCGTTCGGTTTCGACGCGCCGGAAGAAGTGCAGCAGGACGTGATCCTGAACCTGCCGAACTCGTCCGGCTATTCCGATTCCAAGGGCCTGTTCGCCGCGCGCAAGGCGATCATGCACTACACCCAGCTGAAAAAGATCCAGGGCGTCACCATCGACGACATCTTCATCGGCAACGGAGCCTCCGAACTCATCGTGATGGGCATGCAGGGTCTGCTCAATCCGGGCGACGAAGTGCTGGTGCCCGCGCCCGACTATCCGCTGTGGACCGCGGCAGTGACATTGGCAGGGGGCACGCCGCGCCATTACATTTGCGACGAGGCCAACGAGTGGAATCCAGACCTCAAGGACATGCGCAGCAAGATCACGCCGAACACCAGGGCGGTCGTCGTCATCAACCCCAACAATCCCACGGGCGCGGTGTATTCCGACGAGATACTGAAAGAGATCATCCAACTGGCGCGCGAGCATAACCTCATCATCTTCGCCGACGAGATCTACGACAAGGTGCTGTACGACGGCGCGACGCATACCTCCATGGCTTCCATGGCCGACGACGTGCTGTTCGTCACACTCAACGGCCTGTCCAAGAACTACCGCGCCTGCGGCTACCGTTCCGGCTGGATGGTCATCTCCGGTGCGAAGAAGAACGCGCAGGACTACATCGACGGTCTGAACATCCTCGCCTCGATGCGCCTGTGTTCCAACGTGCCGGGGCAATATGCCATCCAGACCGCGCTCGGCGGCTACCAGAGCATCAACGACCTGGTCGCGCCCGGCGGTCGCCTGTACCGTCAGCGCGAGCTGGCCTACAACCTGCTCACCGCGATTCCCGGCGTGTCTTGCGTCAAACCCAAGGCCGCCCTGTACCTGTTCCCCAGGCTCGATCCCAAGATGTACCCGATAGAGAACGACCAGAAGTTCATTCTCGAACTGCTGGAAGCGGAAAAGGTGCTGATCGTGCAGGGCAGCGGTTTCAACTGGAAGCAAACCGATCACTTCCGCATCGTGTTCCTGCCCAATTCGGACGACCTCACCGAGGCCATCCATCGCATCGCGCGCTTCCTCGAACATTATCGCAAGCAGCACGGAACGAATTAAACGTCATTCCGGCGAAGGCCGGAATCCAGTTAATGAAAAAGCCCCCGCGCAGCGGGACAACGCAAAAAGCATATTGAATAAACCTGCTGGATCCCGGCCTACGCCGGAATGACGGCATACAACCAAAGGCAAAAGTAATGAAACCAATCAATGTAGGTCTTCTCGGCATCGGTACGGTCGGCGGCGGCACCTTCACCGTATTGCAGCGCAACGCGGAAGAAATCACGCGCCGCGCCGGTCGCCCCATTCGCATCACCGTGGTAGCGGACAAGAACGTGGAACTCGCGAAAAAAGTCACCGGCGGTACCTGCCGCGTGACCGACGATGCCTTCTCCGTGGTGGCCGATCCCGAAGTGGATATCGTCATCGAGCTTATCGGCGGCTACGGCGTGGCAAAAGAGCTGGTGCTGAAAGCCATCGCCAACGGCAAGCATGTGGTCACCGCCAACAAGGCGCTGCTGGCCGTGCACGGTAACGAGATATTCAAGGCCGCGCAGGACAAGGGCGTGATGGTTGCCTTCGAGGCGGCCGTGGCCGGCGGTATCCCCATCATCAAGGCACTGCGCGAAGGTCTCTCCGCCAATCGCATCGAATGGATCGCGGGTATCATCAACGGCACCACCAACTTCATCCTGTCCGAGATGCGCGACAAGGGCCTGAGCTTCGACACCGTGCTGAAAGAGGCGCAACGTCTGGGCTATGCCGAAGCAGACCCGACCTTCGACATCGAAGGTGTGGATGCGGCGCACAAGATCACGATTCTTTCTTCGCTCGCGTTCGGCATCCCGATGCAGTTCGACAAGGCTTATATCGAGGGCATCTCCAAGCTGGATGCGACGGATATCAAATATGCCGAACAACTCGGCTACCGCATCAAGCTGCTCGGCATCACCAAACGTACCGACGAAGGCGTCGAGCTGCGCGTGCATCCGACTTTGATCCCGTCCAAACGCCTGATCGCCAACGTCGAAGGCGCGATGAACGCCGTGCTGGTGCAGGGTGATGCCGTCGGCTCCACGCTTTACTATGGCAAGGGCGCCGGCGCGGAACCCACCGCCAGCGCGGTGATCGCCGACCTGGTGGACGTGACGCGCATGGCGACTTCCGATCCGCAGAACCGCGTGCCGCATCTGGCGTTCCAGCCGAACGCGATGGCCGATATCAAGGTGCTGCCGATGGATGAAGTCATCACCAGCTACTATCTGCGCCTGCGCGTGCAGGACAAGCCTGGCGTGCTGGCCGACATCACGCGCATCCTCGCCGACGAACAGATCTCCATCGATGCCGTGATCCAGAAGGAACCGGAAGAAGGCGAAGAGCAGACCGACCTCATCATGCTGACGCACCAGACGCGCGAGAAGCGCATCAATGCGGCGATCAAGAAGATCGAGGCATTGGGTGTGGTGGCGGGCAAGGTGACCAAGCTGCGTCTGGAAGAACTTGGAAAATAAATAATGAAATACATCTCCACCCGCGGCAACGCGCCCGCCAAGACCTTCACCGAGATCCTGCTGGGCGGCCTCGCGCCGGATGGCGGTCTGTACCTGCCGGAACAATACCCGCAGGTGACCCGCGCCGAGCTGGATGCCTGGCGCACGCTGTCTTACGCCGACCTCGCCTTTGCCGTGCTGTCCAAGTTCGCCACCGACATCCCGGCGGCCGACCTCAAGGCCATCATCAGCAAGACCTACACCGCGCAGGTTTACAGCAACGGCCGCGCTGATTCGGATGCCACGCAGATCACGCCCCTGCGCAAGCTGAGTGAAGGCGTATACCTTCAGGAGCTTTCCAACGGCCCGACGCTGGCGTTCAAGGACATGGCGATGCAGTTGCTGGGCAACCTGTTCGAGTATGCGCTGGCGAAGCAGAAGGAAGAACTGAACATCCTCGGCGCGACCTCGGGCGACACCGGCTCCGCCGCCGAATACGCGATGCGCGGCAAGAAGGGTATCCGCGTGTTCATGCTCTCGCCGAACGGCAAGATGAGCGCCTTCCAGCGTGCGCAGATGTATTCGCTGCAGGACCCCAACATCCACAACATCGCCATCAACGGTTTCTTCGATGATGCGCAGGATATGGTCAAGGCGGTCTCCAACGATCACGCCTTCAAGGCGAAGTACAAGATCGGCACGGTCAACTCCATCAACTGGGGGCGCGTGTCGGCGCAGATCGTGTATTACTTCAAGGGTTACTTCGCCGCGACCAAGAGCAACGACGAGCACGTCGCGTTCTCGGTGCCGTCCGGCAACTTCGGCAACATCTGTGCCGGCCACATCGCGCGCATGATGGGCCTGCCCATCGGCCAACTCATCCTCGCGACGAACGAGAACGATGTGCTGGACGAGTTCTTCCGCACCGGCGTCTATCGCCCGCGCGGCACCGACCACACCTACGAGACCAGCAGCCCGTCTATGGATATCAGCAAGGCCTCCAACTTCGAGCGCTTCGTGTTCGACCTGGTCGGTCGCGACGGTGCCAAGGTGCGCGAGTTCTGGAGCAAGGTGGATGCGGGCGGTTCCTTCGACATCAAGGGCACCGACTACTGGCATCAGCTTTCGAAGTTCGATTTCGCCTCCGGCAAGAGCACGCATCAGGACCGCCTGAAGACGATCCGCGAGGTGTGGGAAGAATACGGCGTGATGATAGACACGCATACCGCCGACGGCCTGAAAGTGGGCCTGGAGCAACGCCGCCCCAGCCTGCCGCTGATCTGCCTGGAGACCGCCTTGCCTGCCAAGTTCGCCGAGACCATCCAGGAAGCTCTGGGCCACCAACCGGAACGTCCAGCAGCAATGGAAGGTATCGAGGATCTGCCGCAGCGCTGCGAAGTGATGGATGCCGATCTGGCGAAACTGAAGGCGTATATCTCGGCGAACGTCCCGGCTTGACCTCCGGGACTTCAGGGAGATGTCAGGGCAAGTAATTGTCTGACCGCGTCATCCTGGCAGATCAGCGAAGTATCGACGGCAAGATCCGGATGTTCGGGTGCCTCGTAAGGCGAGGATACCCCGGTGAAATCAGCCAACTCTCCCTTGCGGGCGCGTTCATAGAAATGTTTCGGGTCGCGTCGTTCGCACACGTTGATCGGTGTGCTGATATGAATCTCTCTGAAGGATTTCCCCCCGATGATATCCCGCGCCAGTTCGCGGTCTGCGCGGAATGGCGAGATGAAGGCGGTGATGACGATCAGTCCGGCATCGTTCATCAGCTTGGCAACCTCGGAGATGCGGCGGATGTTTTCGCTACGGTCATGTGAACTGAATCCGAGATCCCGGTTCAGTCCATGCCGCACGTTGTCGCCATCCAGCACATAGCAGGCGCGTCCGTTCTTGATTAGCTCGCTTTCCAGTGCGAATGCCAATGTTGACTTCCCGGCGGCGCTCAAGCCCGTCATCCAGATGGTCATTGCCTGCTGCCCCAGCAGGCTGGCACGGTCTTCCGCGGTGACATGTCCTGTGTGGCGGACGATGTTGGTATTAGTCATGAAGTTATCCCATCGTTTGGTGCTTCATCTTACCAGCGAGATGAACTCCTCGAACTTTCCGCCTCCGGTCTTGGGGAGTTCATCCTTCGAATAGCTGAAGCGTAGAGGAAATGGATGGCCCAGCGCCTGCCTGGCGAGTTCAGTCAGTCTTGCTTCCTGCATCTTCGAGAGCGGCTCATCGATCACCAGCCTGATCTCGATATCCTCCAATGAGTGTTGTATAGCTTGGTACTGCCGGATGTCGGCCACCTCGCGGTAGCTGTGTGCGCCGATCAGAGGCCAGTGCCGTTTGCCATCGGGGAACACCACCATGTTGCGCCGCCGTCCCATGATGCGCGCCAGCGTCGGCAGGCCGCGTCCGCACGGGCAGACCGGGCCGACTTCGGCATAGTCGCGTATCTCGTAGCGGATGAGGGGCGTGGCGAAGTTGTGCAGGTCGGTGATGACCACTCGCCCGGTTTCACCCGGTCGGCACGGCTTGCCATCATCATCAAGTATCTCCACGATCAGGCTCTCGCTCTGGATATGGTACAGGCCGCTGACGGGACATTGCAGCGCGATGAGGCCCACCTCCTGCGAGCTGTACATGTCCACGATCTCGATCCTGCCCAGTTTCCGGCAGCGCTCGCGCAACCCCGGGTGCAGCGTCTCGCCAACGGTGCGGACCTGGCACAGCGAGGGAGGCACGGCATCGCCATGTTCGTAGCGATCCAGTAGTGCGCCGAGGTTGGACGGATAGGTCAGCAGGTATTTCGGGTCAATGCGTGCTAGCCATGCCGCCTGTTGCGCGACATCCATCGCCAGCGGTTGTGCATAGGATGGACCGGTCTGCAGCAGCAATGTCGCGGGATGCCCCCAGCCGAGGCGTGCGGCTTCGGCTGGATCGTCCAGCGTCGGCGTGAGCGCCTTGATCACTGCCAGCGTGGCGGCGAAGTCGCGCTCATGCCACAGGTGTTCGCGCATCGCCAGTGCCAGCCACAACAACTGGTTGAATTCGGTCTTCGCCACCGTGACCACCTGGCCGGTCGAGCCCGAGGTCTGGACCTTGTGCACAGCACCATGCTGCTGCGGCACTTTGCGACAGTAGATGTGGTCCGCCTGCTGCATTAGCTCGGCGCGGGTCAACAGCGGAATGGAGGTGAAGGAATCGGCAGTCCACGCCCGCGAAGGGTCGAGACCGGCTTGATCGAAACGGCTGCGGAAGAACGGCGAATGCCGGTATGCATGTGCCGCCAGCAATGCGAATTGCACCAGTTGTTTTTGTTGCAGTTCCTGCGCTGACCACCACTGGCTGTCTTCGAACTGAGTCAGCAGGGAGAGCAGGTTGGCTGCGACCGGGTCGTTGTTGGCAGTGCGGCCTTGCGCAGCCCAGTTGTCCTTGATGTCGTGCAGTTTAGTCATGTGCGCGCTTCGAGCACGAGGATGGGGCAGCGCTCGGCGAGTTCGTAACTGCCATAGATCACTTCCTTTTCCACGAGTGACGGCGGGAGAGATTTTTTTGCATGAGACAGTGTCGGGTAACAATATCTCGCATCCGAGCCGCGATAGAAATCGATGGTCTCGATCTCGTCGGCGCGCCAGCCGGTCGCGGCGGCGAGCCGTTGCCGGTCCGGGATTAATCGGTCGAAGGTCGCCGCCGTCTCTGCGACGTTGAAGATGTAGTCAGGCGATTCGGAGGCGATCGCCATCGACAATCGCCACTTGAAGGCATGCACACTTTTCATCTTGCCAGCCAGGGCATCACGGCAGACCTGATCGCGTGTCTCCGGAAGTTCCGGACTGACGAACACGCGCAGCGCTATCTTGCCGCCGGGCACAACGGTCCTGGCGAGCCGTTCGAAGAAGCACTGGTGTTGCATGGGTTGCGCGAGCAACACCAGGCAACCGTCGCCGATGATTGTGTCGAACGAAGCGGGCGCAAAAGGCATCTCCAGCCAGTCACCCATGATCGCGCGCTGCCGGCCGTGCCAGAGAGCGGTGATCATGGCGGCACTGTTGTCGATGGCGGTGAGATCGAGGGAGAGTTCTGCCAGCTCGGGGGTGACACCCAGCAGCAGGCAACGACCTGGATCGTCACCGATCGACTTGCGGAAGTTTGCCACATCTTCCGCGCAGGGCCGCAGCGGCGAACCCAGCCGGTTCCAGCGCTGCGCGAAGCCTTGCCAATAGCTGTCAGGTACGGTGTCCTTCATGTCGTTCAGTACAGGTCTTTCGCTTCGAGTGCGCGGAACAAGCCTTCCACGTTCTTCTCCGAGAATGGGACTTCTGCCCGCTCGATCAACTCGATACGCACGCCACTTGCCGCATCGCGCTGAAGGAAGGCCTGGCGTATCCCGTTGTCGGCAATGACCGGGGTGTCGACGCTGCCGCCAGTCTCCTTCACAATAGACAAAGCCGCATCCAGATCTTTTACCGCGAACGCGATGTGATGCATGCCGGTACCGAACGCGGCGATGAATTTCGAGACTTGCGATTCCGGCGACGTACCCTGAACCAGCACCACGGTCGAACTTCCGGATTTCAAGACTGCGTACACCATGCCGGAGTGATCGCCGGAAACTTCACTGCGCTCCAGTAAAGTGAACCCCAATGCGCAGGAGTAATGAGCGATGGACGCATCAACATCCGCGACGGCGATGGCGATATGGTCGATGCCAATAACAAGATCGCCCAATTGTTCAGTGATGGGATTTGTCATTTTGCGTTTCGGTTAGGGACAAGATCGCCCAGTTGGTTGAGTAGTGGCCCCAGGAACTTTTCATACGAACGCCAACGTTCCACTGAGGTTGAGTAGATCGGCTGGCGCACCTGCGTCACGCTGGCGGTGCGCACCTGGCGTTTGGTCTTGTGGAAATCGAGGCAGGCTGCATCCCATTCCAGGCCACAGAATTCCAGCAGTCTGCGTGCCTGTCCTTCCTGATCGGCGACGATATCCTCGTACTGGATGTCAAGGAATGCACCGGGCGGCAACACCTTGCGCCACTGATCCATCAGGCGCGCATAGTCGGCGTAATAGCGACCGAGTTCGGCGAGGTCATAGGTATGTTCCTGTTTGCGGTGGAACAGGCGCGTGAAGCACGACAGACAAGTGTCCACCGGATTGCGGTTGACGTGGATGATCTTCGCGTTCGGCAGCATCAGGTGGATCAGCGGCACAGCGAGGAAATTGGCCGGCATCTTGTCGGTGATATGCTTTGATGCGGGAGAACGCTCCTTCAGTCCGGCGACATACTCGTCTCCCCATGCGCAGAGTGTGGACCGGTCCAGATAGCGCAGGTTGTCAGGGAAGCTTGTGGTGTCCGGATGTGTCTTGCGATGCACTACGCGCAGCAAGTCGGGCAGTTCACCCGCGCCATGCACATCCGGATGGCTGGCGATGATCTGCTCGGTCAGGGTGGTGCCCGAGCGCGGCATGCCGAGCACGAAGATCGGCAGGACGGACGGGTTGCCGTTGCCGCGTAGACGGTCGATGTAGTCTTTGCTGAAGATGTTCGCCAGTTCGGCAAACTGCCGTGCCGAGGCATCCGGGTCGTAGGCGAAACGGGCACGTTTGATCTTGCAGCCTGCAAGGTAGTTCGGGAACGCTTTGTCGTATTCCTTGGTGTCGTCGTAGCACTTGCCCAGTGCGAAGTGCAGCGACAACTTGCGGTTGTCGGAATGCTTGTCGCCGTTCTGTTGCAGTTCGAGCAATGCCGCAAAATTCTCGTCGCCGGGTTTGACCTTCGCGGTCTGGATGAGCTGGATGCGCGCGGCCACATTGTCCGGTTTCAGCACAAGCGCGCGCCGGAACAGTTCTTCCGCGCGTTCCAGTTCGCCGTTCTCCACGCACAGATGCCCCAGACCTTGCATCGCTTCCTCACTGCTCGGATCTAGCGCCAGCGCGCGTTCGAATTCGGCCTCGGCCTGTTCGGGGCGGGAAGCTTCGGTGAGGATGTTTCCCAGCAACGCATGTGCCTTGGGGTTGTTTCCATCGATGTCGAGCGCGCGCCGAGCCTCGATTTCTGCTTCATCAGGAGACTCCGAGGCTTGCAGCGTCTTGGACAGTCCCAACTGGGCATCAAGGTATTCCGGGCGCAGTTCCAGTGCGCGGCGGAATTTGACCAGCGCTTCAGAGTATTGCTCCAGCGCCAGATGCACGCCGCCCATGTTGCAGATAGATTCGGCGTAATTCGGGTTGAGCTTGAGTGCTTTTTCCAGCGCCTCGCTTGCTTCCGGAATGCGATCTTCTTCCAGCAACAGCGCTCCCAGGTTGTTGAGCGGCTCAAGATAATTTGGGTTGGCGGCAGCGGCCTTGTAATACCACTCCAGCGCAACCTTGTGGTCCTTGCGCTCGCGATTGATGCTGCCCAGGTTGTTGAGCGAAGGCGCGAAGCTTGGGGTAAGCGCCAGCGCGCGGTGCTGGCAGGCTTCTGCCTTGTCATAGTCCTTGCGGTCGAAATGCGCGATGCCGAGGTTGCTGTGCGCCATCGCCAGATCGGGTGCCAGCGCGACAGCACGCTCCCCGTGGGCAATCGCCTGTTCCAGTTGCTTCAGTTGACGACTGATCTCGCACAGGTTGGCGTGGAACAGGGCAACGTCGCCCTTAATGGCGATTGCGCGCTGGATCAGTTCGGCAGCCTGTTGCAGTTTTCCGCACTGGTGTGCGATCACGCCGAGCAAATGCAGGGCGAAAGGATGTTGCGGTTGTTGCTGCAAGATCTGTTGCAACAGTTGCTCGGACTCTTGCAGCCGGTTGTTTGATTGCAATTGCGCCGCCAGAACCATCGCCTGCTCGATAGTGAGTCGGGTTGATTGTGGATGTGAACCCTGACCGGGATAGTCTGGTTTGCGCGGCTCATTCATAAATATTTAAGAAGCTTCGTAGAGTATCCGTGTAAATCCTGCCACGGATGGGTGTTTCTTGCCATGTCTTTCGAAGGGGCACAACTCGGGGGCAGACTCCAAAAGACAATGTTGGCGACATGGAATGTTAAGGGAGTGTGAAGAGGAGTTGTGGGAAGAACAAATAGCTTGAAATATGTCGTGAATAGGCCGTTTGGACTATGGCGAAATGAAGTGTAAGCGAGTAGGATTTTTTCCTACTAGGCTGTTGGTGTGCTCTGCGAGTCGTGCGGCGGAGTACCGGGAGTGAGGGAGCAAATATAAATGGGATCACTTAATCACGTCTTTCGCACCATATGGTCGGAAGTGCTGGGTACATGGATCGCAGTATCCGAGATCACCAAAGCCAAAGGCAAACGCTCCGGTTCGAGCGTCGTTCGTACCGTGCGCGCAGTCACGGCGCAAGCTGGTGCGATAGACGAACGGGGAGGCCGACTCAAGCCGATACTCTTTGCTCTTGCCTGCTGCTTCGTTGTCGATGTGCAGGCTAATCCCGAAGGCGGCGTGGTGGTCAGCGGCAATGCCAGCTTCAACGCCGTTGGCAACACACTCACCGTCACCAATACTCCCGGCACCATCATCAACTGGCAGGGATTCTCCATCAATGCCAATGAAGTTACCCACTTTGCGCAACAGAGTGCCGCATCCGCTGTACTTAACCGCGTCGTCACCAACAATCCCTCTGCCATCCTCGGTACGCTCAGTTCCAATGGCCAAGTTTATCTGGTCAATCCGAACGGTATCGTATTTGGCTCCGGCGCAACGGTTGACGTAGCGGGTCTGGTTGCCACATCGCTCAATTTAAGTGATGCCGATTTTCTCGCCGGTCGCCACAACTACACCGATCAGGCGGGTGCACAGAACATCAGCAATGCCGGCAACATCAACGCGCAACAGGGCGGGCAGATATATCTGATCGCCCCCAATGTCGAAAACACCGGCATCATCACCGCACCCAACGGCGAGATACTGTTGGTTGCCGGGCATGAAGTCCAGCTCGTCAACAGTCTTGACCCCAGCCTGCGCGTAAGCATCGTAGCGCCAGCTGGGGAGGCCACCAACCTGGGGCAACTCATCGTCCAGTCAGGCAGTCTCGGTCTGTTTGGTGCAGTCGTCCGAAATACCGGCGCCGTGAGTGCCGATAGTGCCACCCTGCAGGGCGGCAAGATCGTGTTCAAGTCCAGTCAGCGTACCGAAATAGGTGGCACGGTGACCGCGACCGGGACGACCGGCGGCACCATCGAAGCATTGAGCAGCAATGAAGTGCGGGTCAGCGCCGGTGCGAGCATCGATGCGTCGGGAACCAACGGTGGCGGAACGATACTGGTCGGCGGCGACAAACAGGGCCTGAATCCCGATGTCGTGAATGCGAAGACCACCTATGTCGATGTAGCGGCGACCATCAAAGCCGACGCCGTGCAGAACGGCGATGGCGGCAAGGTCATCGTCTGGGCGGATGAAGCAACCCATGCCCATGGCAGCATCACTGCACGGGGCGGGGCGAACGGCGGCAACGGTGGTTTCGTAGAGACATCGGCGCACTATCTGGATGTGGCGGGTATCCGTGTCGATGCATCGGCGCCAAAGGGCGCTGCGGGGATGTGGCTACTAGACCCGTCCGATGTGCATATATCTGCTACGGAGTTTGGGGGGGTGTTCGCAGGTGGTGTATGGACCCCGAACACAACGCCCTCATACATCAGTACCGGCACCATTCTGAGCGCGCTTGATACGGGTACATCTGTCACCGTCATGACCGCAAGTGCTTCTGCTGGCAATGGCGACATATTTGTGGATGCCCCGATAGACAAGACGGCCGGGACAGCGGCCACATTGACCTTGCTGGCCGAAAGGAACATCACTTTCGCCAATGGCACTGGCATCAGCTCTACTTCTGGTGCGCTGAATGTCGTCCTGCGCTCCGATGCAGATGCCAATGGCACAGGCACGGTCTCCTTTGCGGGCACCAACACACTGAACGCGTTGGCGGGCGGACGGGTCGACCTGTATTACAACCCGGCATCCTATGCGGCGCCGACTACCTTCACCGGTATCAACTGGGGTGCGACGGCGCATACCGAATGGATGCTGGTGAACAACGTCACCAACCTGCAGGACATGAACACCAACCTGGCGGGCAACTATGCCTTGGGGGCGGCCTTCGATGCATCCGGCACGACCACCTGGAATTTCAACGGCACCACATATGATGGCTTCGCACCCATCGGTAATATCTCGACGCCATTCACCGGCAGCTTCAACGGCAATGCGTACGCCATCGACGGTCTCTACATCAACCGACCTGCCACCGACTACGTCGGGTTGTTCGGATATACGAATCTCAGCACGATAAAAGACGTGTCGCTGACCAACGTCAACATCTCGGGATACAGTTATGTAGGCAGTCTGGTGGGCTGGCATCAGGGAACGCTTACGAATAGCCATAATGCCACAGGCACCGTCACGGGCATGATGGACGCCGCTTCGTTGAGTGGTAATCATGTTGGTGGTCTGGTGGGAATGAACTACAACGGTTCAACAATAACTGGCAGCAGTGCCGGCAGCACGGTGCAAGGCGACAATTATGTGGGCGGGCTGGTCGGAACGTCCCAGAGTTCTACCATCAGCAACAGCAGTGCAAGTGGCGCGGTGACGGGTACTCAGTGGTATGTTGGCGGTCTGGTGGGGGACAGTTATAACACCGACATCACTAACGGCACAGCCACCGGCAACGTGGCCAGCGAGAGTTTTGTGGGCGGCCTGGTCGGGCGCAGCGGGTTCTCATCCAGTATCAACAACGGCATAGCCAGTGGCACAGTTACAAGTACTGTTACGGATGCAGGCGGACTGGTGGGCAAGAACGCGGGTGTCATTAACGGTAACAGCCATGCTACCGGTGTTGTGCTGGGTGTCACGAACGTGGGTGGTCTGGTGGGCAACAATGGCTATGAATCCGGCACCTACGGATCAGTGAGCAACAGCTATGCGAATACGGGTGCCGTGACGGGCACTACGAATGTCGGCGGGCTGGTTGGATATACTTATGTAAATACTTCAATAGGCACCAGTAATGCAGGTGGTGCCGTGGCCGGTAATTCCAACGTGGGCGGTCTGGTCGGTTACAACGACCGCGCAGCCATCACTACATCTTTTGCCAGCGGCAGTGTGACAGGCAATGGTGTGGGTAGTACAAACCTCGGCGGATTTGCGGGCTACAACGACGGTACTATCACCAACTCTTATGTGATGGTTGCATCCGTATCAGGCGTAAATAACGTCGGCGGTCTGGTGGGGAATAATGCAGTCTATGTCGGCTATACCAATTTTATAACCGGAAGCTATGTGGACGGCGGCAGTGTGACAGGGACGTCGAATTTCGGCGGTCTTGTGGGCATCAATTCCGGCACTCTCACCAATTCGCATTACAACATCAATAACGTCACCATCAACGGCGCCAACATCGTCACGCTGGGCGGGTTGTATAACGACAATACCGC
This sequence comes from Gallionellaceae bacterium, assembly GCA_003445795.1. Taxonomy (GTDB): domain Bacteria; phylum Pseudomonadota; class Gammaproteobacteria; order Burkholderiales; family Gallionellaceae; genus Sideroxyarcus. The sequence goes on along the minus strand of DMCN01000038.1, from coordinate 39,385 downwards.
CAGCTTCAACAACGTCGGGCAATACACGGACTGGCTGGTCAACGGCTTGAGTATCGCCAATTACACTTCACCCTACGGCTCGTTTGCCAGCGGCGGCGCCAATATCTATATCATCAGCAATGCGCAGGGCCTGAAGGACATGCTTGGTTTCGCCGATAACTCGGCGTACACATTCGTTCTGGCTGCCGATATCGACTTGACCACGCTAGGCAACTTCTATATTCCTATCCTTGCCAGCGATTTTGATGGCGCGAACTTCACCATCTCCAACCTTAGTCTGGTACAGAACAATTCCAATCTCGGCATGTTCGGTAAAGTGACCAGCCTGGGTTCGGTGAGTAACCTCGCGGTACAGAACGCCACGATAAGCTCGACGGTGGGGGATCAGATCGGCGGCTTGGCCGGAGCCAATGCAGGAACGATCACTAACAGCAGCGTCAGCGCTGGCGGGGCGGGAACGGTCACAGTGGCTGGAGACACTCAGGTCGGCGGTCTGGTCGGTCGTAACGATGGCACCATCAGCAACAGCAGTGTCAGCGGACTCAGCGGCACATTGACGGTGGACGGCACTGTTTATGTTGGCGGTCTGGTGGGCGAACATTTTGCCGGTTCGATCGCGGACAGCCACGTTTCGGCTGCAGACGTGGCGGGCAACAACTCTGTCGGCGGACTTGCAGGCATGTCCTTTATCGGCAGTTCGATCACGAACAGTTATGTGGACAGCGGTGCGGTCACGGCGACCGTTGGCAACATCGGCGGCTTGGTCGGGCGGGGGGCGGGCACTCACAGCAACTCTCACTTCGATATCGATAACGTCACCACCAACGGCGGCAACAACGTCACCATCGGCGGTCTTTACAATACCGGCGGCACAGGGCAATTCAATGACTGGTTCAACGGTGGCGCGCTCACAGCGCTAGTCATCGGTAATTACAGTTCCACGCTCGTCTTGCAGGGCGATAGCAGTTACGGTATCGGCACCCAGCAGGGTTTGAAGGACATGCTCGGTTTTGCCGAAGATCCCACCTACAACTTTAGCCTGACAACCGGCATCAGCCTGATCGGGATGTCCGGCTATTACGTGCCCAAGTTGGCCGGAGATTTCAACGGCAATACACTTTCCATCTCCAACCTCAGTCTTAACCTGCCTAATGACGATATGGGCCTGTTTGGCAATATCGCACTCGGCAGTTTGGTCAGTAATTTCGACCTGGTCAATGTCGCTGTGAGCGGCATGTCTTACGTGGGCGCCGTTGCCGGCAGCAACTACGGTGACGTCGACACCGTGACTGTGAGTGGTACTCCGCTTACGGTGAGCGGCACGAGCAATGTTGGAGGCATGGTCGGACGCAATGTTTCTTCCGGTGTGACGACCACTCCGGGTGTCCTGACGGGCGGGAATATCAGCAACAGTTCCGTGAATGGAGGGACGGTCACTGCCGGTGTCGGTGGCGGGTATGTGGGCGGTCTGGTGGGGAGTAACACAGGGAATATCACCAACAGCGATGTTTTGAACACTGCAGTGAGCGGCGTCAGCACAGTCGGCGGACTGGTGGGGTTTAACCTAGGCGCTACTTCTTCCATGGCGTTCTTCTCCGGCATCATCACCGGCAGCACCGTCACCAACGGTTCGGTGACGAGTACCGGAGGCATCGGCAGCGGTGCAATTGGCGGACTGGTCGGCAATAATGCGCATGGTGTGATCGTCGACAGCTATGTCATCAACCCGAATATCGTTGGCGGTTCTGCTAGCGATGTCGGCGGATTGGTCGGGATAAACGCTGGCACAGGCTTCAGTTGGCCCAACGGCAGCTTTTCCATCAGCAACAGTTATGTCAGCGGCGGCACGGTTGGCAGCACGGGTAATAATGTCGGCGGGTTGGCCGGCTACAACTTCGGCGCTCCCATTGACGCGAGTTATGTCGATTCTGCCGTCGTGAACGGAGGAACATCTGTTGGTGGACTGGTCGGTTATGACGGCGGTGAGGGTTATGGTGGGGGACTTGGCCTGATCAGCAACAGTTTTGTATCGAATACCCAAGTGACTGGAACGACGCGGGTGGGTGGGTTTGTGGGCGAGATTCGCGTGCCGACAATCAGTGGTGGTGCCGACAATTTCGTGGCTATCACGAACAGTTATGTCAGCGGCGGAACCGTGAGTGGCTCCACCGATGTCGGCGGGCTGGTCGGATTCAATGATGGCGAAATATCGATGGCCTACACGGCCAGCGGCTTGGTGAGCGGTACCACTAATGTCGGAGGCCTGATCGGATATAACGATTTCTCCGCCGTTGTGAGTAACAGCTTCTGGGACATCGATACCACGGGGCGGGGGCTGGGGGCCGGGTTCGGACAGGACTGGGGTTACATAAACACCACCGGCGTGGCGGGCCTCACCACGGTGGAGAGGATGGCCATGTCCAGTTTCACCGGCTGGAACATCGCCAACACCGGCGCCGCCGGGGCGACCTGGCGTATCTATGAGGGTCATACTGGCCCCTTGCTCACCAGCTTCCTCAAGCAACTCGTCATCACGGCTGATGCAGCGAGCAAGACTTATGATGGTGCAGTCTACAGCGGTGGATTGGTCAATCCTACCTATACCGATGGCATCAATCCCGTGGTTCCGAATCTTCCGGACATCTTGGGCACTGCCAACGCATACGGTCCGAATGCGATCAACGCGGGCACTTACGACCCCGATCTTTATTCCGGCCAGCTGGGATATGACATCAGCTATGTGGGTGGCATGCTGACCATCGGCACGGCAAGTTTGGGTGTCATCAGTCTGAACGGAACGCGCGTTTACGACGGCACTGCGGATGTGGACTGGAGCATATTCACCCTCGCCGGTCTGATAGGCGGCCAGACCCTGACCCTTAGCGGTGTTGGCACAGTGGCAGACGCGAATGTCGGCATCAACAAGCCGGTGACGCTGGGCACGCTTGCACTGGGTGATGGCACGGGGTTGGCCAGCAACTATACCTTTACCGGTGGTACGTACAGAGCAACAATCACCGCCGCCCCGCTGACCATTGGCGGTAGTAACGTTGCGTCAAAAGTGTATGACGGTACGGCTTCGGCCACTGTGGGGGCGGGTGTGTTGAGCGGTCTGGTGGGGGTGGAGACGCTGGGGGTGAGCGCGACCGGCGCGTTCATCAACAAGAACGTGGGAACAGCGAAAAACGTCTCGGTAACATACGCGCTATCGGATGGTACCGGGCTGGCGAGTAACTACAGTTTGTCGAATGAGACGCTTTCAGCCGACATCACCGCGCGCCCGGTCACATTGACCGCGCCGAGTCTGACCAAGATTTACGATGGCGGTTTGGGCTACAACATGTCCGCGGCGGATCTGGCAAACATGAGTGGCGCTTTGGTTGGCGGGGATGTGGTCAACGCGGCCAATATTACCTACGTCGACAAGAACGTCGGGGTGGGCAAGACGGTACTCTTCAACAGCGTGGCCATCAACGATGGCAACGGCGGCGGCAACTACAGTATCTCTCTTGTGGGAAATAGTACCAGCATCATCAACCAGGAAAACCTGATCGTCGCCGCCATGAACTTGAACAAGGTTCTGGGCACGCCCGACCCCGCACTGAGTTACTTGTTGTTCGGACTGCATGATCCCGTAGCCGCCACCCTGAGTGGAACGCTGACACGGATTGCCGGTGACACAATCGGCTCGTATGCGATCAATCAGGGCTCCGTGACACTGCTTGATACAACGAACTATTACATGACGTACGTCCCCGGTGTCTTCACCATCCTTGCGCCCACGGTGGTGCAGGAGATCACCGAGATATCGCTGTTGAATACGCCAAAAGAAGATGGGCCGCTCACGACGGAAGAGGAAGAAAAGAGATTGATCGAGCAGTTGGCGGCCGCGGGGATGATCAACGCTGATAAAGGCGCTATAACCGAGCCTTTGCCGCTATGCAGATGATGGGGAACTTCATGAAGAAAGATTCTGTTCGTTCCACATTCGATTCAACGAGACTGACCGGTCTTCTGGGTTGTTTGCTGCTGACGATGTCGGGTTCGGTGTTCGCGGTAGAGCCGGCCACGTCAGGCGTTCCCGCAACTTCAACGATGGACAAGTCGGAGCCGGAGACTTCGTCTGTGTTGCGTTTCGCGATTGATCGCTTTTTGGTGGAGGGAGCGACACTGTTGACGCAAACGGATTTCGACAAGGTGGTCGCACCATTCGTCGGCAAGGAAAAGGATTTTTCCGACGTACAGCATGCACTTGAAGCTGTAGAAGAGCTTTATGCGGAGCGCGGTTATTCGGCGGTGCGGGTACTGCTGCCAGAACAGGAATTGGAGGCCGGGACAGTGCGCTTTCTGGTGATCGAAAGCCGTTTTGGCAAGGTCGTCATCAAGGAGAATCGGTTCGTCACCGAAGCCAACGTGCTTGCAGCACTTCCTTCGGTGCGAAGTGGCGGTGTGCCAAGTGCCAGGAAGACCGCCCTCGAACTGAAACTGGCGAACGAGAATCCGGCACGCCAGTTGAATGTGGTTTTGAAAGCAGGCGAGCAGGATGATCTGGTCGATGCCAGTGTGCTGGTGACCGACAGCGAGCCGGGGATGTGGACAACGACCTTCGACAACTCCGGTTCGATCGAGACCGGGCGCACGCGTCTCGGGATATCTTACCGTCACGCCAATCTGTTCGATGCGGATCATGTCGGCCAGATCCAGATGCAGATATCCCCCCAGCATACCGACCGGGTGAAGGTGTTCGGCGGCAACTACAAATTGCCGCTATATCAGCATGGCCACAGCGTGGACTTCTTTGCCGGATATTCGAACATCAATTCCCTGGTCGGCGGTCTGTCGAACTTTCAGGGTGGCGGTCTGATGTTCGGTACGCGCTACAACGTGCCGCTGGAACGCATCGGCACTTTCGATCCCCGCATCACATTTGGGCTGGATTGGCGCAAGTTCAGCAAGATCGAGTTGACCAATCCGCCGCCGACCACGCTGTACAACGAGATCGTGGTGACGCCGCTTAGTCTGGCATATTCATCACAGGGCAAACTGGGGCATGGGGATGCCAATTTCAATACGTCCTACACCCTGAATATCCCGATGATGAGCAAAGGCAAGTCGGCAGACTTCGCTAACTATGATCTGGTGAACCATTCGAGCCCCACTCCTCGCTACAAAGTGTTGCGATATGGTGCAGGGTATCTCACCGCATTTAATAATGATTGGCAGTTCCGTGTCGCATTCAATGGTCAACATAGCGGCGACACCCTGATCCAGGGCGAGCAGATGCGTCTGGGCGGGGCGGACGGAGTGCGCGGATTTTCGGAAGGCAGCGAAACCGGAGAGAAGGGCGCTCGGCTGAATATCGAAGGGTATTTGCCGGCGTTTGCAGCGGGCGATGGCAAACTGCGTGCGCTGGTGTTCTGGGACGGCGGCATGGTGAAGTCACAAGGGAGCAGCAGTTCGACCACGATCAATGCTGCAGGGATCGGGTTCCGCTCGGCCTATACCCAGCAATATTCCTTGCGGGTGGATGCGGGGCGCATCATGAAGGCGGGTAACGATCCGCAGCAGCTTAAGGGCGATTGGCGGCTCCACGCCTCGCTGCAGGCAACATTCTGAGTGTGAGGTGTGACGTGAGCAGACGGATTCCAGCGCTATTGTCCCTTTCCTTATTGACATTTGTACTGCCGGTAATGGCAGAAGAGGTGGTGGGGAAGGTCGGCTACATGAGCGGGGCGCTGGTCGCGCAAAGAACGGACGGTACGGTCAAGGTAATCGGTTCGAAGGCCGATGTGCTTGAGGGCGATATGCTGATCACTGCCAAGGACAGTTACGCGCAAGTCGTCATGAACGACGGCACCCGGATGACCCTGCGGCCTGATTCCAACCTCAAGATCGAGGCCTATCGTTTCAAAAAGGAATCTCCCCAGAGTGACAATGCGGTGTTCCGTTTGCTGAAAGGCGGTTTCCGCACCGTGACCGGATTGATCGGCAAGCGCGGCAACCCCGACGCCTATCAATTGCGGGCGAAGACATCCACCATCGGTATTCGCGGGACCGATTTCTCTACACGCTTGTGCGCGACAAAAAACTGCCAGGACGAGAGTGAAGCGGCGCCGGTCAAGCCCCCGGAAGTGACGGCAAAGGCGGTGGGACGCGTAATGTTGCTGAGAGGTGAGCTAGCGGCAAGCGAATTGCGCGGAGGCACGCGCAAGCTTGCATTGGGGGCGCCCGTTTACGAAGGGGATACGCTGAAGAGTAGTGACAAGTCTTATGCTGTCGTCGTGTTTCGCGATGGCGGACGTATCACATTGCAAGCGAACAGTGATTTCCTGATTGAAAAATATAAATACGACAAAGCGACTTCGGAAGAGAGCGCGACCCTGCGATTGCTGAGGGGCGGTGTGCGGGTGGTCACCGGTTTGATCGGGCGTTTCAAGCACGAGAACTACAACTTCGGAGTGGCGGANNGGCGGGTGCCACCATCGGCATCCGCGGTACCGGATTCGATGCCTGGTGCAACGGCGGTTGCGCGCGCAGATCTGCAACGGAAAAACTGGCGCAGCTGGACGCTGGCGAGACGCGCTACGATGTGCCGATGGGGCTGCTGGCTCTGGATACACCCGATTCGGGAGCGACGCCATCCGATCCTCTGGATGGCGCGGGAGTCTATGTGTGGGCCGGCGAGGTGGTGCTGATGACTCCGGGTGGTTCGTTGTCCGTTGCCATCAACCAGGCTGCCATCATCGCGCGCACGACCGGCAAGCCGGTGCAGATACTGACCATTCCGCCGAGCGTTACCAACAACTCGGCACCGAAACCAGATACTGTGCCGGTCGATATCGAAAAACTGTTCGAAGAGGCGGTCAGTTCGGGTGATCCCGGCCTTTACGTGACCGTTCATGACGGGCAGGTGATCTTGGCCAAGGGTGACCAGAAGATCGATCTGGGGCGTGGCGAATCGGGTTTCTCAAATGACGAGATATTGAAGCGACTTTCAAATATCCCCGGATTCATGGGGGGAGATCAGCAACTGGACGGTATCGGTGGGCCCAATTCCGCGCTGCCTGGCGGGGGGTGTATCGTGGGCCAGTAGGCTGGCGTCAGCCATATCGTATCCTTGGATGAGTGCTCGTGTCACAATGGCACAGTCATGAATAATCTCATCCTGCTCATCCTCTGTTTCATCGCCGGCATGGCACTGCGCCGCTACCGGCGCATGCCGGACAACGCGCCCGCCACGCTCAATAGTTTCATCATCCACGTATCGCTGCCCGCGCTGACGCTGCTGTACATCCACGAACTGCAAATCTCGGGCGACGTCGTGCTGATCGCGGCGATGGCGTGGATCGTGTTTGGCCTCTCGGCGGCGTTCTTCTGGCTGCTGGGCAGATGGCTGCAACTGCCGCGTGCCTCGGTCGGCGCGCTGATGCTGGTGGGCGGCCTCGGTAACACCTCGTTCTTCGGCCTGCCCATGGTCGAGGCTTATTTCGGCACCGAAGGGTTGGCCACCGCCATCGTCGCCGACCAGCTCGGTTCCTTCTTCGCGCTCTCCGTGCTGGGCATCACCGTCGCCGGCATCTACTCCTCCGGCAGGCCGACCGCGGCGGAGATACTCAAGCGCATCGCGTTGTTCCCGCCGTTCATCTCGCTTGTCATCGCGCTGCTGCTGATTCCGATCGAGTACGCCGACTGGTTCAGCGTGCTGCTGAAGCGGCTGGGCGACACGCTGGCGCCGTTGGCTTTGCTCTCGGTCGGCATGCAGTTGCGTCTGGGGCACATCGCCGAACACAAGCGCAACCTCGCACTCGGGCTGACATTCAAGCTCTTCCTCGCCCCGCTGGCGATCTACCTCTTGTATGTACAGATGCTCGGTGCGCAGGGCTTGGCCATTCAGGTCACTATCTTCGAGGCGGCCATGCCGTCGATGATCACCGCTTCCATCGTGGCCTCCGAACACGACCTCGACCCGCCGCTGGCGAATCTGATGGTGGCTGTTGGATTGATACTTTCCTTCATCACGCTGAGCGTGTGGTGGTTACTGTTGAGGACGATATGAGTATCTGGAACGAACGCTATGCGGGCGAGGATTTCTTCTACGGCACCGAACCAAACGCTTTCCTCTCCTCGCACAAAGCACTGCTCAAACCGGGCATGAGATGTCTGGCGGTGGCCGATGGCGAGGGACGGAACGGCGTGTGGCTGGCGGAGCAGGGGCTGGAAGTGCTCTCGGTGGATGGATCGCATGTCGCGCAGGCCAAGGCGAAGAAGCTGGCGCAAGAGCGAGGTGTGGCGATGCTGTTCGAGCAGGTCGATCTGCTGCAATGGGATTGGGGTGAGGACAACTACGATGTGGTCGTGGCCATCTTCATCCAGTTCGTCACCTCGCCCGAGCGCGAGCAGATGTTTGCCGCCATCAGGCGCTGCCTCAAGCCGGGCGGCTTGCTCCTGCTGCAAGGCTACACGCCGCGCCAATTGGAATACAAGACCGGCGGNNCACAGGTCGAGAACCTCTACACGGAGGCGATGCTGGCCAAAGCGTTCGCCGACATGGATATCCTGCAACTGCACGAACACGACAGCCTCATCCGCGAGGGCTCCGGCCACTGCGGCATGTCTGCGCTGATCGACCTGGTCGCGCGCAAGCCAGCCTGACCGAAACTACTGTTGGCGTTCTTTCTTGTAGTCGTCGTAAGCCGGTGCGGGTGTCATTGCGCGCTCGTTGGGCGAGCGCTTGGCTTCGTTGCCGCTCTTGATACCCTCGTACAGATTGCGTTCCGGATCGGCGCATGCCGTCAGGGCCAGTGTTGCGAGGATTGCGAACAGGTATCTCATCGTTATTCCATTCATGATTTTGCTTTTACCCATGCTTCGAGATAGACGGCATCTATCGCGCCTGACCTGCGAGCCACTTCCCGGCCATTCCTGAACAACACCAGAGTCGGTATATATTGGATGTCGTATTGAGCGACGATCTGCTCTGCTTCTTCCGTGTTCAGTTTGGCAACGCGCAACCCGAGCTCCATACGTTGGGCAACTTTATCATAGGCTGGCGCCATCATTCTGCACGGGCCGCAGGTAGGTGACCAGAAATCCACCAGCACCGGGATATCGTTGCGCGAGATATGCAGTATGAAGTTGCCCTCATTCAACTCGACCGGGTGCGCGGTAAAGAGCGGCTGCTTGCACTTGTCGCAGACGGTTTTCCCGGAAAGCGCGTCCGTCGAAACACTGTTCACGCCATCACAATGGGGGCAGACTATATGTATCGAGTCGCTCATGGGAGTTCCCGGAGATCAGAGACCTTATTATCGAGAGTGTCTTGGATAATATCAAGCGAACGGCAGACCGATCATGCTTTCGATCTCGCCCACGCCACGATGTTGGCTGCATCCATCGCCCCGGCCTGGCGCGCCGATTCGCGTCCGCCCTTGAACAGCGCCAGCGTCGGGATGCTGCGGATATTGTATTGCGCGGCGAGTTGCTGTGCTTCTTCGGTATTGAGCTTGACCACGCGCATGGCCGGTTCCAGCTGCTGTGTGGCCTGCTCGAAGGCGGGGGCCATCATCTTGCACGGGCCGCACCATGGTGCCCAGAAATCCACCAGCACCGGGATATCGCTGTTGCCGATGTGGCGCATGAAATTGCCCTCGTTCAGTTCCACCGGATGCGCCGTGAACAAAGGCTGCTTACACTTGCCGCAGGTAGGCTGGGATTCCAGCTTGTCGGCAGGCACGCGGTTCACCGCATCGCAATGCGGGCAGACGATATGTTTCGGGTCGCTCATGATATCTCCATAAAATTAGTAGATTCTAATATATGGAGTGTACGGCTAAATTTCAAGTGCGCACTGTAGTCCCTGCAGAAAAGATTCAGGGCAGCTCGATGCGCATCGACAGATCGACAGCCTTGATATCTTTCGTGAGCGCCCCGATGGAGATGCGATCCACCCCGGTCTCGGCTACGCGGCGCACATTCTCCAACGTGATACCGCCCGAAGCTTCCAGTTCGGCGCGCTTGGCCGCATGGGTCACCGCGAGATGCATATCCGCCAGCGAAAAATTGTCGAGCAGGATGAGTTTAGCGCCCGCCAGCAATGCCTCGTCCAGTTCGGCCAGTGTCTCCACCTCGATCTGGATCGGGACATGCGGCGGTGTGGTCTGAAAAGCCAGCTCCATTACCTCGCTGATGCCGCCTGCCGCCGCGATGTGGTTCTCCTTGATCAGCACGCCGTCAAACAGGCCGGTGCGCTGGTTGTGCCCGCCGCCCACCTTCACCGCATACTTCTGCGCCATGCGCAGGCCGGGCAGTGTCTTGCGTGTATCCATGATCTTGGTCGGCAGGCCTTTGGTCGCATCCACATAGCGGCGGGTCTGTGTGGCCACCGCCGAGAGCGTCTGCAAAAAGTTCAGCGCCGGACGCTCGGCCGAGAGCATCGCGCGTGCGTCGCCGTGAATCTCGCACAGCGTCTGGTTCGCTTCCACGAGTTGGCCGTCCTGCACTTTCCAGCTGACTTTGCAGTCCGGGTCGAGCGTGAGGAAACAATCCTCGAACCATAGCGTGCCGCAGATCACGGCCGCCTCGCGCGTGATCACCGTGGCGCGGGCCTGGGTATGCTCGGCGATCAATTGAGCGGTCAGGTCGCCGTTGCCGATGTCCTCATCAAGGGCGGCGCGGACATTGGTGTGGATGTGCTGGGCAAGATTGGTGTGTGGCATCGAACATTCCCTGAATTGACGGCGTAGTATAAGGGAAGTGCAGGGGGGTTGAAATCGCCGCGAGGTACCCCATTTAGCCCTCAGACCGATATTCCATCAAGGAGTGCACTATGCGTTTCGACAAATTCACGACCAAATTGCAACAAGCCCTGTCCGATGCCCAGAGTCTGGCCGTTGGCGGCGACAACCAGTTCATCGAGCCGCAGCACCTGTTGCTGGCTCTGCTCAATGATGCCGATAGCGGGGCAGGTTCGCTGTTGGCCCGTGCGGGCGGCAATACCAATGCGCTCAAGACTGCCCTTAACGATGCCGTGTCGCGCCTGCCCAAAGTGGAAGGCCATAGCGGCGAAGTGCAGGTCGGCCGCGATCTGGGCAATCTGTTCAATCTGACTGATAAAGAAGCGCAGAAGCGCGGCGACCAGTTCATCGCCTCGGAGATGTTCCTGCTCGCGCTCACCGGCGACAAGGGTGAATGCGGCCGTCTGCTCAAGCAGCACGGTGTGACGCGTGCGCCGCTGGAAACCGCCATCAACGCCGTGCGTGGCGGCGAATCTGTCGGTTCGCAAGAAGCCGAAGGCCAGCGCGAGTCGTTGAAGAAATACTGCGTCGACCTGACCGAACGTGCACGTCAAGGCAAGCTCGACCCGGTGATCGGCCGCGACGACGAGATCCGCCGCGCCATCCAGGTATTGCAACGCCGCACCAAGAACAACCCGGTGCTCATCGGCGAACCCGGCGTGGGCAAGACCGCGATCGTCGAAGGGCTGGCGCAACGCATCATCAATGGCGAAGTGCCGGATTCGCTCAGGAACAAAAAGGTCCTGAGTCTGGATATGGCAGCATTACTGGCCGGAGCTAAATATCGCGGCGAGTTCGAAGAGCGGCTGAAGAACGTGCTCAAAGAGATCGCTCAGGAAGAAGGCAAGATCATTGTCTTCATCGACGAGCTGCACACCATGGTTGGTGCGGGCAAGGCCGAAGGTGCAATGGATGCGGGCAACATGCTCAAACCCGCACTGGCGCGCGGCGAGCTGCACTGCGTTGGCGCGACCACGCTGGACGAATACCGCAAGTACATTGAAAAAGATGCCGCATTGGAGCGCCGTTTCCAAAAGGTGCTGGTTGACGAGCCTTCGGTGGAATCCACCATCGCCATTCTGCGCGGCCTGAAAGAAAAATATGAAGTGCACCACGGGGTGGTGATTACCGATCCCGCCATCGTTGCCGCGGCCGAGTTGTCGCACCGCTATATCACCGACCGTTTCCTGCCGGACAAGGCCATCGACCTCATCGACGAGGCCGGCTCCCGGGCGCGCCTGCAGACCACCCAGACCCCGCCGCAGTTCAAGGACAAGGAGGTCGAGATCGAGAAGGTGGTGAAGGAGAAATCCTCCGCCATCTCCGGGCAGGAGTACGAGAAGGCCGCCCGCCTGCGCGACAAGGAGAAGGAGCTGCGCAAGGCCATGGAGGAGCTCAAGAAGAAGTGGCGCGAGAAGCGCGACCAGTCCACCCCGGCGATCACCGCCGAGGACGTGGCCTACGTGGTCTCCAAGTGGACGGGCGTGCCCGTCACCAGCCTCACCGAGTCCGAGACCGAGAAGCTCGTGCACATGGAAGATGTCCTGCACAAGCGCATCATCGGCCAGCACGAGGCCATCAAGGTCATCTCCCAGGCCATCCGGCGCTCCCGCGCGGGCCTCAAGGAGCCCAAGAAGCCCATCGGCTCCTTCCTGTTCCTGGGTCCCACAGGCGTGGGCAAGACCGAGCTGTGCAAGGCGCTGGCCGGTTTCATGTTCGACTCGGAAGATCACCTCATCCGCATCGACATGAGCGAATACATGGAGAAACATTCCGTCGCGCGCCTGATCGGCGCACCGCCCGGCTATGTCGGCTACGAAGAGGGCGGCGGCTTGACTGAAGCCGTGCGGCGCAAGCCCTATTCCGTCATCCTGCTGGACGAAGTGGAGAAGGCGCACCCTGACGTGTTCAACGTGCTGCTGCAGGCGCTGGACGACGGCCGCATGACCGACGGCCAGGGCCGCACCGTGGATTTCAAGAACACCGTGATCGTGATGACTTCGAATCTGGGTTCACAGATGATCCAGCAGATGTCCGGCGACGATTACCAGGTCATCAAGCTCGCCGTGATGGGCGAGGTGAAGAGCTACTTCCGTCCCGAGTTCATCAACCGCATCGACGAGGTGGTGGTGTTCCACGCGCTGGACGAGAAGAACATCAAGTCCATTGCGCGCATCCAGTTGCAGTACCTGGAGAAACGTCTGGCTGCGATGGAGATGAAGCTGACCATCAGCGACGCCGCGCTGGCCGAGATCGCCAACGCGGGTTTCGACCCGGTGTATGGTGCAAGACCGCTGAAACGGGCTATCCAGGCGCAACTGGAGAACCCGCTGGCCAGACAGATACTGGAAGGACATTTCGCCGCCAAGGACACCATCAAGGTAGACTGCAAAGGCGGGGTGATGAAGTTCGACAAGGGCTAATCAATGCAATACACACGGACTGACTGAATGCAGATCAAATACATATCGGGTTCCCCAATTCCACCCGCCAGCCCTTTGCGCAAGCTGGTGGGGTTGGTCGTCACGGTGGCAGTGCTTGCATTGGCCCTGATGTTCTCGGCTGTGTTGCTCGTCGTCATTGTCATCCTCGGCACGCTGGGCTGGGCTTGGCTGTGGTGGAAGACGCGCGAGCTGCGCAAACGGCTGCGCGAAGCCTCGCAGCAAGGCGTCATGCCCGGGGCCAAGGCGAGCAATGACGAAGTGTTCGAGGGCGAAGTCATTCGCGTGGTCGATCCAAAAGAGGAGAAGTGAACCCGTATCCGATTCGGCAATAAAAAGCCCGGCAATGCCGGGCTTTTTATTGTAAGTGCCGCTTGGAGAGCGTTCAGCTGCGCGTTTGCGCAAGATCGACGTGCTGCGTTCCCGACAGTTCCTCGTTGCTCGCTTTCAATCTGCGCAGTGTCGCGTCGCCGATCCGGCTCGGTGTCGAATCTTCTGTCTCCCAAAGCAGTTGGAAGACAGTCATCGTGTCTTGCTTGCCGCGGAAGGATGCGCGGGCGATCGGAATCGCCTTGTGGACGAAATCCGCTGGCAGGGCATCGATGAGCTCTTGTGTGGTCATGGTCTGCCGCGCTCTGGTGATCGATGCGATGCGGGCGGCAACGTTCACGGTGTCGCCGAATACATCATTGGCCTTTAGGATGACATCGCCGAAATGGAGGCCGATGCGGACAGTGATGGGATGCTCGCCGCCGGGTTTCTTCGCGTCGACCACAAGATGCATGGCGCGGGCAGCCTGGGCCGCGCGCAAGGCGTTCGGGAAGGTGCACATGATCTCGTCGCCGATCGTTTTGATCAGGGTGCCCTTGTGCCGGGCGACTTCCTGCTTCAGCAGATTCAGCGTGCCCGTGATCATGTTCAGTGCTTTCTCATTGCCCAGCTGTTCGTACAGCGCGGTGCTGCCGCTGATATCGGCGAACAGGACCGCCATCTTCCGCGTCTGTTGCGACGAGTAGACCGCCCGGTTCTGGATGGACATGTTCTGGGTCTCTGCGTAATGCAGGATCTTCGCGATACGCGCGAAGCGGAGCTTCAAGGCGAATTCGGTGGGGGTCAGTCCGTGGTGGTTCTTTATCCGGAGCTTCGCGCCGTGGATCAGCAGTAGCAGGACCAGATCGACATTGCCCTTTTCGATGGCGAGGAAGAGTGGAATATGCCCTTCCTGGCTGAAATTGACTTCCACATCCGAGATGAGCAACTGATGCAGGGCGGCAAAGTCGCCGGTACTGATGGCGGAGAGGACCGAGAACCTGGAATCGATGGTGTCACGCAGATGGCTGCCAGCCACGGGCACTTCCATGGTCGATTCGAACTCGTGCTCGTCTGTGGTCTCGCTTTCCTGTTTGCGCTGGTAATACAGTTTGTACACCAACGACATCGCCACCAGCAAGCCGGATGCCACGATCATTGCGGTCCGGCTGATACCGAGCTGGAAGGCCAGTTGGTCCGGCAGGTTGGCGCCGATGGCCAGCACCGAAACGGTGAGGAACAGCATCAGCTTGAGATAGCGGAACAGCGAAACGAAGACGGTCACCGTCAGCGCTATCAGCAGCAGATTGCGATCGACAAGACTGCCGATCATCTCGGCAGGGAGATTGGCACCGAGTGCCATCAGCGAAACGATGATCAGAAGCCAGAGTTCGCCGCTTTTGATGTTGAGTTGCATGATTCCTCCACTTTCCGCAACGCTACCGGAAAGAGAGATGCAAAAGCTCAGGTGGACGATGCTGAGGGCTAACGGGAACCATTATGGCTGCGTGGCTACCGGCAGTCCCGCTGTCGTAGAGCCGTCTGGGCTCCTTAGACCGGAAACTTTGCGCCCCTACTTTTCAATAGGTTTGCCTTTTAAGTACTACGTATTTCAAAACTTGCGGGCATTATCAACCCATTTTCCCAGCCTCCGCAAGGGGTTTTTTCAAGAGGCGTTTGTCCCCGTTTTGGCCGTCCTGGCCCGCAATTGCCCGCATGCCCCCTCCACCTCCTGCCCGGCCGAATCGCGGATGCGGGTGTAGATGCCTTGCCGGTTCAGGGCGCGGCTGATGTCCGCGATGCGTTCGGACGCGGGGCGGCGATAGGGCAGACCGTCTATCTCGTTGAAAGGAATGAAATTCATCACCGCGTATTTGCCGGCAAGTAGCTGCGCGATGCGTGCCATCTCGGCATCGCTGTCGTTCACCCCCTCGATCAGCGTCCACTGGTATTGGGTCGGATAACCGGTCGCGCGTGCATACGCCTCGCAACGTTCGACCAGCTCTTCCACAGCGAATTGCGGTGCTTGTGGCAGCAGTTTGGCGCGCAATGCGGCATCGGTGGTGTGTAAAGAGAGCGCGAGGGCGGGTTTCACCGTTCCAAGCGGCAGGCGTTCAAACACCCGCACATCCCCCACCGTCGAAAACACCAGTTCCTTGTGCCCGATGTTGCCCTGCATTCCCAGCACATCGATCGCCTCCAGCACATTGTCGAGATTGTGTGCCGGTTCGCCCATGCCCATGAACACCACCTTGCTCACCGCGCGGCGTCTGCGCGCTAGCACCACCTGCGCCACGATCTCGGCGCTACCGAGCTGGCGCAGCAGGCCGTTGCGGCCGCTCATGCAGAACACGCAACCCACCGCACAACCCACCTGGGTCGAAACGCAAAGTCCACCGCGCGGCAGCAGCACACTCTCCACCATCTGGCCGTCGTGCAGTTCAACCAGCAAGCGCGCCACCTCGGCGTCGGCGGGATACTCGCCGTGCAGACGCGCCAGCCCGTTCAACTCCGCCTCGATGGCAGGCAACTCCCTGCGCATTGCAGCGGGAAAGAAAGTCGCGGCGGGGCTGTGCTTGCGGTCGTACGAACTCACCTGGCTCCAGCCGCGCAACAGACGGTCTTCGTGGCATGGCTTGGCACCGAGGTCTTGCAGGCGTTGGCGGAGTTGGGAGATGCGCATCGCCTGATTCTAACCCAGGATGCGACAAGGGCCGTGCCGCGAGCCTGTCCATGCGCTGCAATTTGGCGCTATCATCCGCTCCCTTCAACCTTGGAAATCTTTTCATGTCCACGCGCAAGCCGATCAACATCCCCGTCGTTTCCGCCACACCGCCGCAGGACACCATGGAAGACAGCAACTGCTCCGGCAATGAACTGGTCGCGCTGATGGTGCTGGGCGACAGCATGGAGCCCGAGTTCATCGAGGGCGAGATTCTGGTCATCGAGATGGGCAGACCGGCAACGGATGGAGCGTTCGTGATCGCCGAAGTGGCGAAGGAAGACTTCATCTTCCGCCAGCTCAGGGGCGACGAGAAAGGCGGCTGGCGGCTCATCGCACTCAACCCAGCTTATCCCGATACCGCCATCAAGGGGTTGGAGATACTCAAGGGCGTGGTCACACACAAGCGGCATCCGCGCTCGCGCAAGACGGTCAAATTCTACATACCGCAGGCAACGCACTGACGTTGCACATCCGCGCAATTGACCATGTACAATTCGCGGGTATGTGTTCTGCTGGGAGGACAGGGCAACGGGCGAGAGTAGTTCTAATGTGGTTTTCGCAAATAGGGTGCTGAGCATGTCCATACCTGTCGTTTCAAGTATCAACCCCGCCGTTCACGCAAGACAAACGGCCTTGCTCTACCGCAACGCAAAGTTGGGCCAGGTGATCACGATGCTGGCGGCGGCGCCGACCGCCTATCTCGGTTATATCAGCCGTCCCGGCCCCATCATCCTAGGCTGGCTGTTCCTGATGGCCATCAACACCTATCTGCGCTATCACCTGTCGCAGCAATATCAGGCCGCCAAACCCTCCGACACCGAAGCCATCCACTGGGCACACCGATATATCCGGCTGATCGGGGTGCAGGGTGTGTTGTGGATCATCGGATGCGGCGCGATCATGTGGGGCAACGAAGACTCGTATCGATTCCTGGCGGTGCTGGTGCTGGCGGGCATGGTGGCCGGGGCGGTATCCATCCTGTCCACGTTCAGGAGCGCGTTCCGCGCCTTCGCTTTCCCGATCATCATCGGCGGCACGGTCATCACCTTTATCGATGCCTCCACGCCGGTCCACTATGTGCTCGGTATCACGCTCATCGTCTTCCTCGGCGGTGTGATGCGCAGTTCGCGCTACTTCAACGAGTTACTGATCGAATCGATCACGGTGGAACTGGAGAAGAGCCATCTGGTGAAGAAGGCCGAAGCGGCGGTGCGTGCCAAAGATGCGTTCCTGGCAAATATGAGTCACGAGATACGCACACCGATGAACAGCATCCTCGGCATGGCGCAATTGGCATTCAAGGCCGAGCAGAATCCGCGGCAGCGTGAATACCTCAGAAAGATTCAACTTTCCGGTGAGCACCTGCTGGGCATCATCGACGACATTCTGGATATCTCCAAGATCGATGCGGGCAAGCTGTCCATCGATGTGGTCGATTTCGAACTGGCCATGGTCATCGAGACACTGAACAACCTGCTTGCCAAAAAAGCCGAGGACAAAGACCTCAAGCTGAACTTTTACATCGATCCCGCCGTTCCGCCTTATTTGCGCGGCGACCCGCGGCGGCTATGTCAGGTGCTGACCAACCTGGCCGGCAACGCCATCAAGTTCACCGACAAAGGCGAAGTCAATGTCCGCATCCAACGGCTCGGCGAAGACAGGAATCAAGCCGCGCTGCGCTTCGAGGTGCAGGACACCGGCGTAGGTATGAGCAGGGACGAGATCGCCCAACTGTTCCAGCCTTTCCAGCAGGTGGATTGCTCCACCACGCGCAAATACGGCGGGACAGGGCTGGGCCTGGTCATCAGCAAGCAGCTCGTCGAAATGATGGAAGGCGGCACGATCGGGGTCGACAGTTTCCCCGCGCAGGGCAGCACCTTCTGGTTCACGCTGAAGATGACAGAAGGCGTCCATCCCGCCGAGCCGCAGGCGCCAGAGAGCGCAAAGAACGAATCGGGTGTACTCGCCAAGCTCAAGGGCTCGCACCTTCTGCTGGTCGACGACAACGACTTCAACCTCGAAGTGGCGGTCGAATTTCTACAGGGTGCCGGCGCCGAAGTGACCACCAGCGGCAATGGCAAAGAAGCGATAGAACTGATTCGACGGCAGCGCTTCGACTGCGTGCTGATGGACGTGCAGATGCCGGTGATGGATGGTGTCGAAGCAGTGCAACTGATCCGCAAAGATCCCGCCATCAAACAGGTGCGGGTGATCGCCCTGACTGCCAACGCATCCAGAGAAGACCGCGAGCGGTATCTGGCCGCCGGCATGGACGACGTCATCATCAAGCCTTTCAATTACCAGACGCTCTTCACCACCATCGCCAAGTGGCTGGGGCGCAAGGAAGCCGCCACGGGTGGGGCGACCGTCGAAGTGCAGGCGTTCCAGCTCGATGTCAGCGAAGACACAAAAGCGGCATTGAAAGGCGACCCGCAGATCATCGATCTGTCGGTGCTGGTCGAGACGACCGGCGGTGATCGCAAAAAGATCGCCGAGCGCACCGGAAAATTTTTGGCGTCGCTGCAGAAGGATATGACGGACATCGACGCCGCGCTACAGCGCGAAGACCTGCCCGCACTGGGCGCGCTGGGACACCGCAGCAAGACCCCGGCCAGGATGGTCGGGGCGAGAGGATTCGCCGACCTGTGCCAGGCACTGGAAGACAACGCCCTCGACGGCAATCTGGAAAATGCGCGCAACATCGTCGTCCAACTTCGCCTGTTGCCGGCGAAGATCAAGGAACATATTGCCAGGGTGCTGCCTTAGCCGGACCCTTCGACAGGCTCAGGGCGAACGGAATAAATCATTGTCTTACCCCAGCAATAAAAAGCCCGGCATTGCCGGGCTTTTTATTTTGCTGCGTGTCACGTACTACTCTTTAGAAGGCTTCACGAAATTGAGTACGTTCGAATTCGGTTGTTCGCCGTCCGTGTAATAGGGTTTCGAGTGGTCGAAGCCGAGCATGTCGGCCAGCTCCCGTTCCCGCTCCGAGATCAGGGTGAAACAATCCTTGATTTCCTGGATGGTGCTCGCGGTCAGCGGGTTGGGGCGGCCGCCGAGCGGGGTGGCGTCCTTGACCACGTTGCCCAGCGTCTTGCGCATCAGGCGCAGGATCTGTTGTTCCTTGCTTAACTCTTCTGTGTTCATGGATATCTACCGGTGTGAATGCAGGAAATAACTTTACTGGAATTATCGCGCGCGGGCGCGAAATATTTTTTGGCAAGCGGCGAAACCTCAGACTGCAAGTACCTTCAATATCCAGTACATCACCAGCGCTCCGACGAAGACACCGGAAATGAAGTTGCGCATCGCTATCGATTTGCCGGATTCCGGTTCGGAGTCTGCAACGGGCGGTTGTATCGCTTCCCACTCGCCGATGATCTGCTTGGCCGCAGCTTGGTCCTCATCGGCAACCAGCACGCGCACGAACCCCATCGCCGCAAGCTCGCCGATACCGCCCTGCAGATACTCGCCCTCCACACGTCCCGCGATGCCGCGCTGCTCAAGCAGGTTCAGGATCATGTGGGCATCCAGCCCGGAGGAAGCTTCATATACGCATTTCATAAGGTCACCAAAAAATGCCGTTCGCCCTGAGTCTGATGAAACTACTAGCCATCCGACTAGGCTGCCAAAAGACGCCAGCCAAGTCGTTGGTTATGTCGAAGGGTACTCAACAGCGCAGTTCAATCCCTACCTAACACCCCTTCGCTCCACCGGCGCATTGAACCTCTGCAGATTCTCCTCCGCTTGCTTCAGCACACTGATGTCCTGCACCAGCGCCAGGAACCTTTCGACCCCGTCGTCCGCCCTGATCAATTGCAGGGTCACCTCCACCGGATAGCTGCTGCCATCTGCGCGTGCCTGTACGGTCTGGTAAACGACCGATTCCTGCTCGCCGCGGCGCAACGGTTCAATCTTTTCTGCAAACGACTCGATGCCCGATTCCGGATGCAGGGAAAGCAGGGTCATCTGCTGCAACTGCGCCAGCGTATAGCCCAGGTCTTCCAGCGCGTGCTCGTTGGCCGAGGTGATCTGCAGGGTGTCGGTATCGAACATGAACACCTCGTTCGGGCTGCGGTCGCGCAGGGCGTGTTCGTAACTGCGCTGCAGCTCCTTGCGGCGCTTCTCCGCAGACCAGGCGCGGCGTTGTGACTTCAGGCTGTAAAAAGCGAAAGTGCAGGCCAGTACCAGCGCCATCAGGAAGTAGGGCGCATGCATGTCGCGCCACCATGCCGTCTGGATCTCCGTCACCGGCATCTCCACGAACAGCGTGAGCGGATAGTTCTGCAGGCGGTGCAGCACCATCAGGCTCGTCGTCCCGGTGACCTCGTTGCTTATCTCGATTTGCTCTTGCACGGGCTGCTTGTTCGCACGCGGAGGTGCCGTCTTCGCCCCCTGGGCCGGCTGGCCATACAGCAGGTCCTGCGTGGCCGCATCCGGTTCGGGATACATGCTCACCAGATATCCATCGTCGCGCAACAGTCCCAACGCCGTGATCCCGGGTGTGATCGAATCCACCCAGTAGCGTTGCAGCATATCCATCGGCAGATTGGCGCTGATGATGTAGGCCAGCTTGCCCGAGCGGTCGCTAAAGGCATAGCGCGCCGCGATCACCCAGCGCTTGTCAAAGGTCCCCATCACGGGTTGGCCGATCGCAAAGTGCGGGCTGGGCTGCAGCTCGTTCAGTATCTTCTTGAATGCGGGGTCACCGGCAAGTGTGGGCAGCCCCCTGCGGCTGGTGTTCGCACCGGTCAGCAATATCTGCCCATCGGCGCGGATCAGCATCACATTGCGCAACTCGGTGTGCTGCCCCTGAAAACGGTTGAGCAACGCAGAGGCACGGTCGAGATCGGGCTTCTGGTTCGACACAGACAAGTCCCCTCCCAGATTCATCATGCCGACCTTCAGCTGGGTGAAATAGAGATCGACGGCATTTCCGGTCAGCGCCGCGATGATCGTCATCTGGCGCGCCTGCTCAGCTTTGGCTGCGCGCCAGGACTGCGAGACAAGGAAAGCCGCGTAGGCGAGCAGCACAAACACCAGCAAGGGTGCCAAATACTTCATAAACCGGCCGGGGCGATGTTCATTACTGGTGTTTGGCATTGGTGTCTCTCTTGCGTTGACGTGGGCGTTGGTACGACAAGTGTTAGCTGTCCCAATAGTGTACTTCAAGACAATTCTCCCCCGTTACCTTTGATGGCCGGACTTGTCTATCGTGGAAGGCATTTCGAAGCCGACCCCAAATCACTTAATCGTCTGGGTGGGTTAGCGTACTGTTTCGAAATCAAACCTGGTGCACCTTAGTGGCGGCACCAAGGGCTCTCCCTTGATTTTGGTACAGAACGCACAACAGGATTTTGAAATGCCTGATTCGCTCACGCTTGATTCTCATTACGCGCCAAAGAACCTGCGCGACAGGATCGCTTTCGGTTTCATCCGCGTCCTGCGGCTCTGCGCAGACCTCTTCTTTTCCAAACGCTATGGACATCGTGCGATCGTGCTGGAAACAGTCGCGGCATTGCCCGGCATGGTGGGTGGCACGCTGCAGCACTTGCGTTCGCTGCGCCGTATGAAAACGGATAGCGGTTGGATACACACGCTTCTCGACGAGGCCGAGAATGAACGCCAGCACTTGTTGACCTTCATGCATATTGCCAAACCGACATGGTTCGAGAAGCTGTTGGTGCGCATCGTGCAGGTTGTTTTCTACATGGTTTACTTTCTGCTATATCTGATCTCGCCCAGAACCGCCCATCGGGTCGTGGGCTATCTGGAAGAAGAGGCCGTCCACAGCTACAGCCAGTATCTGGCCGGTGTGGAAGACGGAACCTACGCCAACGTGTCGGCGCCAGACATTGCCATCACCTACTGGAAACTCGCACCCGATGCGCGCCTGCGCGAGGTGATCATCGCGGTGCGTGCCGATGAATGCCTGCACCGCGACGTGAATCACGACTTTGCCAACGAACTGGATAGAGCTTTGCACTGAAGACGCGGATGCCGGATTCAGCAAGACCCGGCACCAACATCCAAAATAGCCAACGCCCCGGCACGCAAGCGCCGGGGCGTTTTTCATTCCTCTGTCTCTGAAGTGCATGGCAATACTATTGAAATGGTTTTATTGAATAACCCTCTTGAGGACCTATGAACCAAAGGTGCACAATCACCAGTACCAAAGAGAGAGGGAGGTGCAGCGCAGCATCGCTGCACCTGGCTTGCGATGGATGACTAAGGATTATTGTCATTCCGTCGATAAACAAAAATGTAATAACAAGAAAATACAAACAAGCCATAGGAGGCGAGTATGCGAACCAACTTACCGGTCACGAACCGCGAGATAGTCATGGGTGACGAGATGGTGTTCGTTACCAAGACAGACATGAGTGGCGTCATCACCTACGCCAATCCGGATTTCCTCAAGACCAGCGGCTTTACTGAAGAAGAACTGGTGGGCCAAAGTCACAACATCGTCCGACATCCGGAAATGCCCCAAGCGGCGTTCGCCGACCTGTGGGCCACCATCAAGCGCGGCAAACCCTGGAGCGGCCTCATCAAGAACCGCTGCAAGAACGGCGACCACTACTGGGCCAAGGCCCATGTCTCCCCGGTCGAGGACGAAGGCAAAGTGGTGGGCTATACCTCCATGCGCACCAAGCCCACCGCCAACGAGGTCGCGGCAGCGGTGAAATTGTACGAGGCAGTCGCCAAGGGCAAAGCGAAACTGCATGAAGGTCGTGCCATCGAAAGCGGACTCATCCATCGCCTGAACATCTTCAAGATGGTTTCCCGCATGAGCATACACACACAGATCAACCTCATGCTGGGCGCATTCATCGTCGGTCTGGTCGTGGCGGGTACCCTGGTGTTCAACACGCTCAGCGAAGTGCAGGTCAACGGACCGATATACAAGCGCGTGGTGCAGGGCAAAGACCTGGTGGCCGATATCCTGCCGCCGCCGGAATACCTGATTGAAGCCAACCTCGTGGCACACCAGATGGTGGGTGCCGAAGCGAAAGAACTGCCCGGACTGATAGAGAAGAGCAAGCAACTGCGCAGCGATTATGAGACCCGGCACCAGTACTGGCTCAAAGAACTTCCCGACGGGAAGATGAAGACCCTGATGGTGGTCGACTCCTACGGACCCGGCAAAGCCTTCCTTGACCTGCAGGACAGCAAGCTGATCCCGGCGCTCCAGTCCGGCAACAGGAACGAGGCGGACGCGGCGCTCGCACAGATGACTGTGCAATATGACCAGCACCGCAAAGCCATCGACGAAGTGGTGCTGCAGGCGAATGAACGCAACGCGGGCGAAGAAAAGATGGCGGAGCAAGTCATCTTCAGAAAGACCGCGCAGCTCGCCGCGCTGGCCATCATCCTGCTTGGTGGCACCATCACGCTGGGCGTGATGGTGGTGCGCAACATCGACAGCCTGCTGGGTGGAGATCCCCGCTATGCGCGCGAGATCACCCAGCACGTCGCCTCCGGCAACCTCGCCCTGCAGGTCAACATCCGGCCGGGAGACAGCACCAGCCTGCTCGCATCCATCCGGCACATGCGCGAGATGTTCCGTGGCGTGGTGAAAGAGACCCAGGAAAGCGCCAGCCGCGTCGCGCTGGTGGCACAGCAGATGGCAACCGCATCCGACCAGGTCAGCGAGACCTCGCGCAAATCCAGCGAATCCAACTCATCCATCGCCGCCACCACCGAACAAGTGACCGTCAGCATGAGCCACCTGGTGAGCAACGCCGAAGAAGCCCGCAACATCTCCATCGAATCTGAAAAGACATGCACCTCGGGCGTGGAAGTCATCACTCTGGCGGTGCACAGCATGGAAGAGATCGCCCGCACCGTGCATGCCGCCACCGAAGTGGTGATGCAACTGGGCGCGCAATCCGAGCAGATATCCTCCGTGGTCAAAGTCATCCGCGAGATCGCCGACCAGACCAACCTGCTCGCCCTCAATGCCGCCATCGAAGCGGCCCGGGCCGGTGATCAGGGGCGCGGCTTCGCCGTGGTGGCCGACGAAGTGCGCAAGCTGTCCGAGCGCACCACCAACTCCACCCAGGAGATCGCCACCATGATCCAGTCCATCCAGGGCGGCATGCGCAACGTCGTCTCCAGCATGGAGCAGGGCGTGCAACAGGTGAACAGCGGCGTCAAAGAAGCCAACGAGGCCGGCGAAGCGATACGCCGCATCCAGGCCAGCGCGCGCCGCGTCGTCGAAGTCGTGGCTGAGATGTCCAACGCCATGAACGAACAGGGCAAGGCCAGCGAAGACATCGCCCTGCACGTCGAAGACATCGCCCGCATCTCCGAAGAGAACAGCGCAGTGGCCGACCAGGCATCACAAGGCGCGCATGAACTGCTGGCCTCGGCCAAGCATATGCAGGGGATGGTCAACCGGTTTGCGGCTTGAAGTCAGGCGGGGTGTTTTTCTTGGAGAGCATTGCGATGCTGATCCTGCAAATTACTTTCGCTTTTGCGCACTGGGCTTTTTTGTGACCGTTTTGCTTTTCGCAGTCTCAGTCGATTGCTTGTTGGTCCGGCTTGCCTGCCTCAGGTGATCGACGAAAGTGCC
The DNA here is from genome assembly GCA_003445795.1 of Gallionellaceae bacterium. Taxonomy (GTDB): domain Bacteria; phylum Pseudomonadota; class Gammaproteobacteria; order Burkholderiales; family Gallionellaceae; genus Sideroxyarcus. The sequence goes on along the minus strand of DMCN01000038.1, from coordinate 14,539 downwards.
GGCGATGAGCGACAGTTGTTTGCCGGCAGGGTGGGCAAAATACCAGTAGCGTTTGATCGGGAAGCCTTGAACGTCGAGCATCACGAATTGTTTGGAGGGCAGATCCAGCTCCAGAGTGTGACGCGACAGCACAGAGATACCCAATCCGCCGATCACGGATTGCTTGATTGCTTCATTGCTGCCGAGCTCCATCCGCATGTTGATCTTTAGGCCCAGGTGTTCGAAAAGTCGTTCTACGGCGATACGCGTTCCGGAACCCTCCTCGCGCAGTAGAAAGGGTTCCTTCGCCAGCTTGGCAGGCGGGATATTCTTAACCTTTGCGAGCGGGTGATCGGCTGGCGCGATGACCACCAGATAATTTTCCAGAAAGGCTTCTGCCACCACATTCGCGTCATCGGGCGGCTGCCCGAGGATGTAAAGATCATCCAGGTTGTTGGCCGCCCGCTCCAGCAGGCGTTCGCGATTGGTTACGATGAGCGACACTTCCACCCCCGGATATCTCTGGCTGAACGAGCCCAGCAAGCGTGGCGCGAAATATTTGGCGGTAGTCACCACGGCAAGCCTGAGTTTGCCCTTCTTCAATCCCTTCATATCGGCCGCGATCATTTCGAAGTTGGCAAGATGCTCGCTGATTCCCTTGCTGCATTGCAGCAGCGCCTGCCCGATCTCGGTGAGGTATATCTTCTTTCCCACCTGCTCGAATATCGGCATACCTACCGTGTCGGTCAGCTTTTTGATCTGCATGGATACCGTCGGCTGGGTCAGGAACAGTTCCTCTGCGGCACGGGTGAAGCTGCCCAGTCGGGCGATAGCTTCAAACAATTCGAGCTGGCGCAACGTCGTGCTTTTCCGCATGGGTGCCTCCTTTAATGCATAGACGATAATCTATCATAAGAATAGAAAACATCGACTGTTAATGATGGCCAAACTTTTGCAAGATGCATGCAACGTGCTGACTTGAGTACTGGTCCGGAGATGCAGGATGAGCATTACCCGCATCCCGGTTTGGCCCAGCGCGGGTTCTCAACGACGGGAGATGATCATGGATATGGAAGTAAAACTTGAAACGATAGAGCGCTACAAATCAGGCGTTTTGCCTTACAAGAAAATGGGCTATTGGGAACCGGACTATCAGGTTAAGGAAACCGATGTGTTGGCACTGTTCCGCATAACGCCGCAGCCCGGTGTCGATCCGGAAGAAGCCGCCGCTGCCGTGGCGGGTGAATCTTCCACGGCCACCTGGACCGTGGTGTGGACAGACCGTCTGACTGATTGCGAGTTGTATCGCGCCAAGGCATACCGTGTGGATGCGGTGCCCAACACCGGGCCGGGAACCAAGAACGAGGCGCAATACTTCGCATACATCGCCTACGATCTGGATCTGTTCGAACCGGGGTCTATCGCCAATCTCACCGCGTCCATCATCGGCAACGTATTCGGATTCAAAGCGGTGAAGGCGCTGCGGCTGGAGGACATGCGCATCCCGGTCGCCTATCTCAAGACTTTTCAGGGACCGGCCACCGGTATCGTGGTCGAGCGCGAACGGTTGGACAAGTTCGGGCGGCCGTTGCTGGGCGCCACGACCAAACCCAAGCTCGGACTGTCTGGCCGCAACTATGGGCGTGTGGTGTATGAAGGACTCAAGGGTGGTCTGGATTTCATGAAGGACGACGAGAACATCAACTCGCAACCTTTCATGCATTGGCGCGACCGCTTCCTTTATTGCATGGAGGCGGTGAATCGAGCATCCGCCGCCACCGGCGAAGTGAAGGGCCACTACCTGAACGTCACCGCCGGTACCATGGAAGACATGTATGAGCGCGCCGAATTCGCCAAGTCGCTGGGCTCGGCGATCGTCATGATCGACCTGGTCGTTGGCTACACTGCTATCCAGTCCATGGCCAAGTGGGCGCGCAAGAACGACATGATCCTGCACCTGCACCGCGCCGGCAATTCGACCTACTCGCGCCAGAAGAATCACGGCATGAATTTCCGTGTGATCTGCAAGTGGATGCGCATGGCAGGTGTGGATCACATTCACGCCGGCACGGTGGTGGGCAAGCTGGAGGGCGATCCGCTGATGATCAAAGGCTTCTACGATACGTTGCGCGACACGTCCACGCCGCAGAGTCTTGAGAACGGATTGTTCTTCGAACAGGATTGGGCATCGCTGAACCGCGTGATGCCGGTGGCTTCCGGCGGCATCCATGCCGGGCAGATGCACCAGCTCATCCATTACCTGGGAGAAGACGTTGTGCTGCAATTCGGCGGCGGTACCATCGGCCACCCCATGGGGATACAGGCAGGTGCAACGGCCAACCGGGTGGCGCTGGAAGTCATCATTCAGGCGCGCAACGAAGGCCGCGATTACCTGCGTGAAGGCCCCCAGATCCTGGAGGATGCCGCCAAGTGGTGCTCGCCGCTTAAGGCCGCGCTGGATACCTGGAAGGATGTCTCGTTCAACTACGAGTCCACCGACACTGCAGACTTTGTGCCGACCGCCACGGCCAGCTTCTGAACAACTTAAAGGAGAAAGATCATGATGACCAACACGGGTAACCGCGTCACACAGGGGCAGTTTTCTTACCTGCCTGACTTGACCGATGTGCAGATCGCCGCACAGATCAAATATGCATTGAGCAATGGCTGGGCGATCAGCGTCGAATACACCGATGACCCGCATCCGCGCAACACTTACTGGGAAATGTACGGCATGCCGATGTTCGACCTGAAGGATCCCGCCGGTATCCTGCTGGAGATCAACAACTGCCGCAAAACCTTCTCCGAGCATTACATCCGCGTGATGGCATTCAATTCCATTCGCGGTGTGGAAAGCCCGGCCATGTCTTACATCGTGAACCGCCCGCACAACGAACCCGGATTCGGTCTGGTGCGGCAGGAAGCGGAAGGGCGCCATGTCAATTACACAGTCCATTCCTATGCCGCGGACAAGCCGGAAGGTGAGCGATATTTGCGTTGACGTGTGACCTGGATGGCGGGCCAGAAGTTGGCCCGTCCTCGCAAACCGAATTTGGGAGTGGCCGATGAGCGCAACGAATGTAGTCGAATTGAAACTGCCGGATGATACGCCGGTAGATTTGGACGCCGAGTTGAAGGCTTCGAATGTGCAAGAGGTGCTGGACAAGCTGGATCGGGAGCTGATCGGCCTCAAGCCGGTAAAGACCCGCATCAGCGAGATCGCGGCACTGCTGCTGGTGGACAGGGTGCGCAAGAAATTTGATCTGAGTTCGGCGATACCGAGCCTGCACATGAATTTCACCGGCAATCCCGGCACCGGAAAGACCACGGTTGCCTTGCGCATGGCCGAGATACTGCATCGTCTCGGCTATGTGCGCACGGGCCACCTTGTTTCCGTCACGCGCGACGACCTGGTGGGGCAATATATCGGCCACACCGCACCCAAAACCAAAGAAGTCATCAAAAAGGCGATGGGGGGCGTGCTGTTCATCGACGAAGCCTACTACCTGTACAAACCGGAAAACGAGCGCGACTACGGCGCGGAATCGATAGAGATATTGCTGCAGGTGATGGAGAACAACCGGGACGATCTGGTCGTCATTCTCGCGGGATACAAGGACCGCATGGATAGATTCTTCAGCAGCAATCCCGGCATGCGCTCACGCATCGCACACCATGTGGACTTTCCCGATTACATGCCGGATGAACTGCTTGGCATCGCCAAACTGATGCTTGCGCAGCAAAATTATCGCTTCAGCCCGGAAGGCGAACAGGCCTTCGAAGAGTACATCCCGCTACGCATGAAGCTGGAACATTTCGCGAATGCCCGTTCTATACGCAACGCGCTGGATCGTGCACGCCTGCGCCAGGCCAAACGCCTGTTCGCCAGTCGCGGCAGAAAGTTGACACGAACCGACCTCATCACGATAGAGGCCGAAGACATCATGCTCAGCCGGGTGTTTGAAGAAGCGGATAAGAAACAGGGGTAGTGCGTTTGGAGCCCAAACTATTGGGATGCTGAGGCCTTTGAACTGCGGCAGCCTTACGGCTTGCGGCGTTTGGAGGACAGGTGCTGTCTGCCCTGCACCAGCTCCTTGGTCGGAATCCAGCTGTTCTTCGACTTGGGTTTGTCGGTCTGAATGTTCTTGCCCTGGGGGCTGTGTTGAGCCGCCCTGTAGCTCTGAATCGCCGTCAGCAACTGCTCCTGGGTGACCTGAATACTTGGGTGCTTGTCCTTGGGATCAAAGTCGGCGAGCTGTTGCTTGAGGCGGACCAGCCGGGTGGCGCTGTCGTCCTTGGCGCGCTGCCCCGTCATCATTGCCTGTGCCGCAGCAGAGAGGGTATAGCCACCCTCTGCCTCGGTAATCAGGCCACAAACACCCATGCGCGCAAACGCGTCCATCAGTTTGGACTTGGCCGGAATCTCGCCGTCCTGGGCCATGGCCAGCGCGGTGATGATCTCGTCCAGCGCGGCCGGGCGACGCTTGGCCGCAACGGTGAGGGACAACAGCAGGGCGGCATCGTCGTCGTGAACGGGGTACATGGTGAACCTTTGCAGAGTTAGCGTGCGTCCGAGACGGACTTGAGGGCGAGAGTGTAATGGATGCGGGCCGGTTAAGGCGGGTAACCGGTAGCCTTTGCCACAGTTTTCATGGCCTGACGCGGGTGATGGCTGTTGCGGTGCGGGGCTTTCAGGCGCACTTCGACGTCCTGATATTGGTGCTCAATATAATTGGTTACGGCGAAGATCGTCGCGATCTGTGCACCGCGCTCGGAGGGGAGGCGTTTAGTACACTGAAAAGAAGAAGCCCGGCGATGCCGGGCTTTTTTCATGGAAAGTATTTCGATGCTGACCCTGTTAGCTGACCCTGTTAGCTGCTTTAATCCCCTTAGATAAATGTATCTTGAATGCCTATATTCCTTTTTTGTATTTCATAGTGTTGCTTTGTGCAATCCAAAAAGGACTGAGGACTCTCTAATGCTTTTTCAATTTTGCTATTTTTAATTAGGCTTAAGTACAGCGCAACAGAATGGGCTTGGCAGTTTATCGATCTCTTGGGATTAAATTCAATGTCACTAAACGAATCATATAGTTTTACTCTATCGGCTAATGTTGGATTATTGTTCAAAGCATTAATGTAAAGCCAATCATAGAAATATGTTCTTGGAATAATAGGGAACTTCATTCCGAAAAAGTAAAAGGCAATTAAATTGCCAGATTCCTTTAGGCGAATATCTTTTTTTGCTTTAAGAGAGTCGAGGCCGAGCAATTCCGTAAACGGCCCCCCCCTTTCAAACACTTTACTTCCTTGGAAAGCTGTTTCAACAGTAAATTCATTTCCATGTTTCTTGGTTTTTATTATTAGATTAAAGGCGCTTAGCGCAATACCTAAGTCATCTTCGGACTTGCTGGAAATTTCAAGAATATTGCCAAATCCACAGTTTCGGGCTGCTTCGTGTAATGACTTTATGGATTTTTTCTTTTGAGATGCAGCCATGCCTGGAAACCAGCTAAATTCCAGCAAATCCTCTGACACCCCGACCACTTGGTTTTTTGGGCGAAATATAGGCCTACTTGCCATACCTACCTTCTCACATAGCTACGAGCAGCAAAGAACCCCTTGTTCCTGCTGTGTTCGATTACTTTTCGTTTTGTTGTTAAATGCGCATGTCTTTCTTTTGATGGCGTGTCTGGAAAAACCACACCAACTATATATTTAGGATGGACATGTCCCTTGATCAACACTTCGGCCTGAACATCGGTTGGGTCATATTTTCTCAACTTTTGCACCGCGCGACTTGGAAGTCCAATATGCTCTTCATACATGCTTTTAAGAGCGGCTGGTGAAGAAAGTAGTTCATCTGAAACATTCGAAATCCTTGCATCTGCAGCATTATGCTTGCAGAACAAGCAATCTAAATCCCATAGCACCCGTTTGCTTATTCCGACGACAGCCCACAATCCGCCCTTCTCTTGCCTATACTTGAAAAACATATTGCTGTTAGGAAAAGCAATGGAAGCTGAAATTGTATTTGTTCTACCATCCAACCTTAACTCATCGTTAATCTCTGCGCCGTCACCTATATCATCTCTACAAAGCAGCCCATGCTCCAATATGCTCGCCAAGTTTGCCAGTGGCGTAAAGTGGACTAGTGCGGGGATTTCAAGATATTCCGCAAACTTTCTTATTTCTTCCTTGCTCAAGGCTAATTCCTTTTCGCGAAATTAAGATGTTGCATTCGGTCACCAGCTAATCGGGGCAATGTTGCAATAAATTTCAGGATGTGTAGCAAATGAAAACAAAACCGATGCTGCCCCTTTTTGAATTCTCTGTCCTCGATTGTTACGACCCCTTTAATTGTTTTGTCTCTACTTGTCTGAATCGAACAAATTGGTTTGTGATTCAGCGAACTTTTTTGCATATCGGTATTTTTTCCCCTGCGGCGTTTCTTGCGGAGTGCCATCGTCAATCTTATCCAGAACAGTCGTTACTGAGTAACCGGTAATCTTAATTGCCCCAACTTCGTCTAACTCTCTATGAGTGATAAGTACGCAAACTATCTTGCTGCCGTGCTGAAACGGAATATTGTCCAATAGCACTGAGTCCCTGAAATGAGCGTCCTGCATTTCAAAGCTGATTGGCGTCTCGTTGTATACCCCTTTCCATTTGTAACGCCCTTCCTTTAGAACGGGGGAGATTATTTCAATTACCGCACCATCATCCTCTTCCGATTTTAGTTTATTGGTACTTAGGATGTATTTGCCAAAATCAGATCTTGGTACATATCTTTCATCTGTAACAGGTTGCCAATCACTGTTCAGAACGGCGAAGCCGACTTTTTCTATTTTGTGGTACTCACCTAAGAAAGAGAAGAAATTCGACTTGCGCTTGAGAATTATTAAATTGGCGCCGAGGGATGTGGCGGCACTCGCAATACTTTCATTAGTCTGTTCGCCTTTCTCGACTTCCAGCTTAAGTTTCTTAATGTTTAATTTCTTTTCCTCAATACTTAAGCGCTTTTCCTCCTTCTCAAGCTCTTTGTTTTCGGCGTCAAAAAGAGGTGCCGTTGATATGATAATTTGAATGATAAGTAGTATGAGAGTGATCTGTGCTGCGTTATTTCCGAGCGCTTTCCAAAAATCCCGGAACCCCCCTTCTCTGTATGCTTCCTTTATTAGACTTGCATCAATCTCTAAAATCGCTGCTGCCTCGAGAATTATTCCAAGCAGTTCCGCTTCGCACCTGTTTCGGAGGTAAGCATCAATTTCGTGGCTGTTATCTCCGAAATAGTAGTGAAGCTCAAGCATGTTGGCATTCTTCATACTTACCCCTTTCTGGATTTGCATAACTGGCGACTGGTGAGGATTTTAATTCGATTGCGCTATTTCTTGGGCGGTATCAGCCCAAGCAGCCCCAAGTTGTTTACTCCAGTTGGGTGGGTGGTGTTCGCAAAAATTGAAGCAAAGAGAGTGGCGAGGGTTTCTGCTTTCTTCTTTTCTTCTTCAAAGTACTTTCGCATCCCGACGCTGAAGATATCCGTCTCATAGTCCGGAGTGTTGAAAGTACTATGGGCAGTGCAAAAGTTCTTGTATTCGTCGGTCAGATTTATAAAGATGGAATTGGATAGTTGAACTGACTTGTTGCCATTGCGATTGCCCTGATGGCAAAGATGTGCGGCTTTGTTTACCACGTCCCCAATCCAAACAACATCATTAACGCCACTACCATTTGCGCCGGCCTTGATCATTAATGCGCGACCATAGGCGATGCCTATTCCGCATTGAATTGGTTTGTAGCCTTTATTAGAAAGGCGCCAATTTAGCAGTTCGATAAGTGTGCTGAGCTTTCCGGCGGTATCAAATGCACCAACAATGTTGCTCTTGTATTGTGAGTCAAATATTCCGCTTACACAGTCGCCGCTAATGAAAACCTCCTTGCAGTCCGGATTGGAATTCATGATGGCAACACATTCGGAAATGTAGGAGCGATATATCTTTCCTATGACTGGGCGATTGTGCGTATCGGTTAGTTTTGAGCTGCCTCGAATATCAATAAACACCGCAGTGCAATTTACATAGAAACCGTTGCTATAGGTTAATGCGGTGCGAGGAGGAATGGTGTCCACATCGTCGAATGTCTCAGCACTGTCCAGTATCTCCCTAATTCTCGCATCACTGCTTTCGACGTCAAAGGTGAAGGTCTTGGATTCCATGCTTATCCCTTTATTGCGAGTGCGACTGCAGTACACGCGATTGCGAGAAGCCAAATTATTCCTGAGCGCACTATGCCATCGGACTTTGTCTGGACGATATGCGAAATTGTGAAATGCTGCTCAAGTGCCTCACGTGCGAAATCTTCTTCGCTCATTGCATTAACGTCGGCAATGAAATTAGAGTGCTCTTGGTGAGGATAATTTGCGGCAACATAGCCATAAAATGAAATTGCCTTGTGATTTTTTGTATATTCCAGGGGGGCGCCAAAGGCATGCGCGAGTGTTGTTCGGGGGAGAACCACCTTTATGGCGAGGTAGAGCGATACGAGCGCCAAAAGAGTTGCAGACAGGCCAAGTCTGTGGGGCCATCCTGTAGTGTCGCCTAGTTTAGCTCCAGACCAAATGAAGCCAATTAATGCTAAGTTGACTGTGGAAATGAAGCCGGCCTTTGTATCCATCACTGAGGACCATTTGCGGCCAAGATCAGTAAACGTCTGGTACATTTTTATACGATCTTCTGGTTTCATGCGGCCTCCAATGCTGGGTGATTGGGAAATATTTGGGGAAGGTTATATCAACTTCTTCATCTGATAAATCCTCTCCAGCGCTTTCTTCGTGAGAATTAAACGGGTCGCCCATTAGCCGACCTGTAACAATCAGGGGCAGACCACAGTTTCTTTCCAGCCATCATTTCACCCCCACCCCCAACCAAGCATCCGAAGTCAGCGGCCCCTTCAGCGTAGGCAGCATCTCTTCCAGCCAAGCCAGCGCAAGCTTTTCCTTCTCGCGCCACAACGCTTCGCCCAATCCCTTCTTCATCATCTGTATCGGCGCGCTGCCCTTGACCATGTTGTCCCAGAATTCGCCGGTACTGCCGGTGGGGAAGGCTTTGGTGACGCTGCGTATCTCGATGTTGCGGAATCCGGCTTCTTGCATTTCTTGTTTGAAGCGTTCGGGGTTTTCCAGTGTGGTGACGGAGCGTTGCGGTTGCGGCAGGTCGGGCTTGATGGCGCGCAGTGCGCCGAACATGGTTTGCATGGCGGGCGATTGGTCCACGGGTGCCCAACTGGTGATGGCGATGCTGCCGCCCGGTTTGAGGGTGCGGTGGATTTCGGCGAAGCCCTGTTGCCTGTCGGGGAAGAACATGAGGCCGAACAGCGAGAAGGCGGCGTCGAAGGTTGCGTCCGCATAGGGCAGGGTCTGCGCGTCGCCGCAGTGCAGGGCGATGTTGCGGTGTCCGGCTTGTTCGATCTTGTTGCGGAACACGGCGAGCATGGCTTCGGAGAAGTCGATGCCGTGCACTTGTTCGGCATGCTGCGCAAGCCGCAGCGCCAATGTGCCCGGCCCGCAGGCGACATCGAGCACGGTTGAATGCGGTTTGAGCTTGCTGGCGGCAATGGCTTCGTCGGCGAATTGCTTGAACACGAGCATGGTGGTTTCGGCGTAGCCGTCGGCGACGAGGTTCCAGGGTTCGCTGGTGGAGAGGGGGTTGGCGTTTTGGCTCATAGTTTCTACCCCCGCCCTAGCCCTCCCCCTGCATGGGGGAGGGGATGGGGGCGGAATCGACTTGAGATCACAAATTGTGATTTCAAGTCGGATTGGGTATTGAGGCAGCGCCCAGCGGGTTTTTCGTTTAAGGTCACAATTTGTGACCTTAAAGGTTTCCATTCCGAACTTCGAATCAGAAACATCTTCGATTCAATCTGCGCGACTGATGCAGTCATTCTTTCCCCTTGTTTCTAGCGTGTGGCTACGTCGCCCGCTGTGCGGATTTTTTTTGCGCCAGCCTCACTGTTCTGGGGATTCTGCCTTAAGCCTCGCGCCATTCTTGTGGCGGGATGTGCATTTGGCAGATCTGCAAGTGTGGCGAACTGTATTTGAGTTAGTTGGGTAGTGTCAATGCGGAAAGAAGGGGATTAGTCAGGGGCGCTGTTTTGCCTCAAAGTCCGCGCATGTAAACCGGCCGCAGCGGCCTATGCCCGGCCATCGCTTCCCGCAGTTGCAGCAGCAGTTTCTCTTTGTCCTTGGGCAGGTTCCCGGCGAGCGCTAATGCATTCGAGGCATGGTTGCTGCGGAAGATGACGGGCTGGGGCGGGTTGAGGCCGCTGATGAGTCTTTCCTGTTCTTTCAAAATCGCCAGGTCGTCCGGCATCTGGAATGGTTCACCGAATTTGCGCTGGAATTCTTCCGTGATGCTTTCGTCCAGATACAGTTGCAGCGTGGAGAGGTAGGTGACGGGTGCGCTGTTGAGCAGGGCGATGGTGCCGTCTATGTGTTCGTTGCTGTGCTGTGTGCCGCCCAAGCCGAGGATGACGGTGGCGGAGACTTTCATGCCGCTGGCGTGCGCTTTGGTCAGCACTTCGGCCATGCGCCGTTGCGTGGCGCCCTTGGTGATCTTTTTCAGGATGAGGTCGGAGCCGGATTCGATGCCGAAGTAGAGCAGGGTGAGTTTGTGCTCGCGTAGCAGGGCGAGTTCTTCGGCGCTCTTGCGCTGGATGTTGCCGGGTGTGGCATAGCAGGAGACGCGCGTGAGGCGCGGGAATGTCGCGGACAGTTCGCGCAGGATGGCGAGCAGGTGTTCGGTTGGAAGCGCCAGCGCATCGCCATCGGCGAGGAATACGCGCTGCGTATCGGGCCAGTCGGCGGCGGCAGTGCGGATGTCGGCGAATACTTCTTCGAGCGGGCGTTCGACATACTGTTTGCTGCGATACATGGCGCAGAAGCTGCACTGGTTGAAGCTGCAACCCAGCGTGGCCTGGATGATCAGGTTGTCGCCTTCGGAGGGTGGGCGGTAGAGGGGTTGGTCGTAGAGCAGGTTCATGCGGCATTGTAACGGGAGGTTTGCTTGGGGGTGGTGCGCCGTTCAATCCTTCGACTTACCTTTAGTCCTGACCCTTCGGCAGGCTCAGGACTAAAGGCAAGTCGAAGGGGGTTGAGGGGGTGGTGTTTCCCCACAGAAATCTAACAGGGTGCGGCTTGGTGCGGACTGGCGCCTAAATCAAAGGGTTGCATATTAGAACATGCTTATATTATGATGCGCGCGCTTGTCAGGGGCGATATGTCCCGGCACCTGTTTAATTGAACCGGATTCACCGAAGGAGAGAAGATGTCACGTATCGTCATTCTGGGCGCGGGTATATCAGGCCATACCGCCGCCCGCTATCTGAACAAGTGGGTGGGCAAGGAGCACGAGATCATCGTGGTGGCGCCCAATTCGAAATGGAACTGGATCCCTTCCAACATCTGGGTCGGTGTCGGCCAGATGACCGAGAAGGATGTGACATTCGATCTCGCCGAGCTGTATGGCAAGACCAATGTGGATTTCCGTCAGGCCAAGGCCGTGTCGGTCCATCCCGATGGCAGCGCCGATAGCGCCAAGCCTTTCGTGACGGTCGAGTACACCAAAGCGGACAAGGCCGGTGTGGTCGAGAACATCTCCTACGATTACCTCATCAACGCCACCGGACCGAAACTGAACTTCGGCGCGACCGAAGGTCTGGGCCCAGACCATGGCCATACCGTTTCCGTCTGCACCTACGGTCACGCCAAGGAAGCCAACGAGAAGCTGCAAGAGTGCATCGCCGCGATGAAGAAGGGCGAGCGCAAGACCGTCGTCATCGGCACCGGCCACGGCATGTGCACCTGCCAGGGCGCGGCGTTCGAATACATCTACAACGTGGACCACGTGCTGCGCGAAGCAGGCGTGCGCAACATGGCGCGCATCGTGTGGATCAGCAATGAATACGAGCTGGGCGACTTCGGCATGGGCGGCGTGCATATCAAGCGCGGCGGCTACATCACCAACGGCAAGACCTTTGCCGAATCGCTGATGGTCGAGCGCGGCATCGAGTGGATCACCCGCGCGCACGTGAAGAAGGTTGAAGCGGGCAAGATCCATTACGAGACTTTGGACGGTACTTTCCACGAACTGGACTTTGACTTCTCCATGCTGATCCCGCCGTTCGCCGGTGTGGGCCTCAAGGCTTTCAGCAAGGTGGAAGAAGACATCACCGCGCAGATGTTCCTGCCCAACGGTTTCATGAAGGTGGATGCCGACTACACGCCGCGTCCCTTCATGGAGTGGAGCGCCAAGGATTGGCCGCGTACTTACCAGACACCGACGCACCGCAACATCTTCGCCATCGGCATCGCCTTCGCCGTGCCGCACCTGATCAGCAAGCCGATGCAAAGCGCCAACGGCACGCCGATCAACCCCACCGCACCGCGCACCGGCATGCCTTCCGCCGCGATGGCCAAGGCCGTGGCGATGAGCATCCGCGACATGCTGAACGGTGCCGAGAAACCCACGCACACCGCCTCGATGGCCGAGATGGGCGCAGCCTGCGTCGCCTCCACCGGCTCGCACATCCTCAAGGGCACTGCGGCCACCATGACCGTGTTCCCCGTTGTGCCGGACTACGAGAAGTATCCCGAGTTCGGTCGCGATATTGACCTGACCTTCGGCGAGATCGGCCTGGCCGGTCACTGGATGAAGTACCTGCTGCACCACACCTTCATCTATCAGGCGAAACTGCGTCCGGGCTGGTCTCTGCTGCCGGATTGATCGACTACAAATTTACGAGGAGCAGAAAATGGGAAACATCACCAACAAAGAGCCGTATCAACAGGCTTACTATCCGCCGGCACCGACGGGGTTCACCCGCTTCATGCGCACTTGCGTACTGTGGCAGCTCTGGCGCTTCGTGAGCATCAACATCAAGATGATCAAGCTGCTGTCGAGGTCGCACCACTAAAGAAATCACCAATCAAACTCCGTTCGCCCTGCCCCTTCGACTCCGCTCGGGACTAAAGGCAAGTCGAAGGGGCCCACGAATGGCGGGGTTGATCGTCACTAGAGGAAAGCCCGGCATCGCCGGGCTTTTTCTTTGCTAAAGTACCGCGTGGATAACAAGCAAAGGTAAGTGCCATGTGGCTACAGAAAGAGATATCTCTCAAACCCAGATCGCGCGGCTTCCACCTCGTCACCGACGAGTTGCTGCGCGAACTGCCCGAGCTGCGCGACTTCAAGGTCGGCATGATGAATGTCTTCATCTTGCACACTTCCGCTTCGCTCACGCTTAACGAGAACGCTGACCCTACCGTGCGGCAGGATTTCGAGAGCTTCTTCAACCGTGCCGTGCGCGAGGACGAACCGTATTACCAGCATCAGGATGAGGGTTCCGACGACCTGCCCGCGCACATCAAGTCCAGCCTGCTCGGTGCGAGCCTGAACATCCCGGTTTGCGACGGCAGGCTAAAGTTGGGAACATGGCAGGGGATTTACCTGTGCGAGCATCGCAATCACGGCGGGAGTCGGCGTATCATGGTCACCGTACAAGGTGAATAACTCCTGTCATTCCGGCGAAGGCCGGAATCCAGTGGTTTTGAACAAAATGCATTTTTGTCTTACTGGATTCCGGTTTCCACCGGAATGACGGCTTATGAATTGTTGAGGGAACACCATGTCTCCAACTCCACCCGATGCGCTGCTTTTCATTACCCCTGTCTGCCGGCACTGTCCTGCCGTGCTGCAGTCGCTGAGCGATATGCTGAAGCAGTCGCAGATCGGCAAACTGACGGTCGTGAACATCGCGGCGCATCCCGAGCAGGCGGCGGAGTATGAGGTGCGCAGTGCACCCTGGCTGCGCCTCGGTGCCTTCACGCTCACCGGCGCGCAGAGTGCCGCCGAACTGAAGCAGTGGGCCGAGTGGGCCAGCGGGGAAGAGGGCATCGCGCATTACGTCGAGCATCTGCTGACCGAGGGCGGCTACAAGCAGGCCGTGGCCTTTATCGCGGCGGATACGCAGCGGCTCAAATCACTTCTCACCATCATCGCCAATCCCGAAGCCAACATCTCGATACGTCTGGGCGTGAGCGCGCTGCTGGAGGCTTATTCCCATACCTCCGAGCTGCAGGCGCTGCTGCCGAAGCTGGGCGAACTCTCTTTCCACCCCGACCACCGCGTGCGGGCCGATGCCTGCCATCTGCTCGGGCTCACCGGCAGTGCGGCGGCGCGTTCCTACGTGGAAACCTGTCTGGACGATGCGAACGAGGAAGTGCGCGAGATCGCCGCCGAGGCTTTGCAAACCATCAAGCCCGCGAAACATTAGGCGGACTCGCCGCAAGCGAGGATAATCACGCATGACCAAATCCAGCACACCTTCTTCCGCACCCGCAACTGACGTTGCCGGACGCTCCTTCAACGAACTTCCGCTATCGCCCGCGCTGCTGGCGAACCTGCAGCAGCTCGAATACCGCACCATGACGCCGATCCAGGCGGCCAGCCTGCCGATCACATTGGCCGGGCACGATCTCATCGCGCAGGCCAAGACCGGCAGCGGCAAGA
>DMCN01000065.1 GCA_003445795.1 Gallionellaceae bacterium | reverse complement strand
CGGCGCCTGCACCGACAAGTGCCATTACTTCATCGGCACGCAGGACCCGAAGAACATGCCGGTCGCGCGCCAGGATCTGGTGCGTAGCGTGTATCGCCGCTACTTCACTCTGCCCGGCAAGCTGTTCCCGAAACTGGTCGGCGCGCGCGACCTGACGCGCGAAGTGCTGGACGAGTGGTACAACTATTTCAACCAGTGTTCCGAGTGCCGCCGCTGCTCGGTGTTCTGCCCCTACGGCATCGACACCGCCGAGGTGACGATGGCGGCGCGCGAAATACTGGACTCCATCGGTTACGGCCAGAAGTATTCCAACGAGATCATCGGCAAGGTGCACAAGATCGGCAACAACCTCGGCCTGCCCGGCCCGGCGCTGATCGACACGCTGGAAGGACTGGAAGAGGACGTCAAGGATGCCACTGGTGTCGACGTGAAGTTCCCCATCGACGTGAAGGGCGCGGAAGTGCTGCTGATCACGCCGTCGGCCGACTTCTTCGCCGAACCGCATATCGACAGTCTGATCGGTTACGCCAAGGTGTTCCATGCCACCGGCACCAGCTGGACGCTGTCGTCGATGTCGTCCGAGGCGGGCAACTTCGGCATGTTCATCGGCAACTACGACCAGCTGCGCACCATCGCCATGCGTATCCGTCAGGCCGCGCTGGAACTGGGTGTCAAACGTATCGTGGTGGGCGAGTGCGGCCATGCCTGGCGCGTGGCCTACAGTTTCTGGAACACCCTGACCGGTGTGGGCGACGGCGCGGACGCCAACGACCGCTTCGCGCAGATGCTGCAGAAACAGCTGGACCACCGCTACAAACAGCCGTCGCATATCTGCGAGTTCACCTGGGACATGATCCAGGACGAGCGTTTGACCTTCGACAAGTCAGCCAACGACAAGCACATCATCACGTTCCACGATTCGTGCAACGTGGCGCGCGGCTCGCGCATGGGCGATCTGCCCGGCGGCCAGTTCGAGATCCCGCGCAATATCATCAAGGCGGTGGCAAACAATTTCGTCGAGATGGCACCCAACACCACACGCGAGCAGACCTTCTGCTGCGGCGGCGGCGGCGGTGTGCTGACCGACGACCTGCTGGAACTGCGCGTCAAGGGTGCATTGCCGCGCATGGAAGTATTGAAGCAGTCTGTGGATGAACACGGCGTCAATTTCATGGCGACCATCTGTGCCATCTGCAAGGCGCAATTTACCAAGGTCCTGCCCATCTACGGTTTTGACCGCAAGATGGTGGGCGGAGTACATCAACTGGTCAGCAACGCGATCCAGCTGGGTCCGAAATAACAAGGAGAAGGCAATATGTCAGCAGTCAGCGAAACACCGCAAAAGATCACTTTCCGCCGTTACAAGGATGGCGACAGCAAAGTCCGTCGTATGAACGACAAGATCTTCCAGGCCGGCTATTCATACAAGTGCCCGACCTACATCCAGTCCACACCTCCCTGCCAGGGCAGCTGCCCGGCGGGTGAAGACATTCGCGGCTATCTCGGCATCGTGCGCGGCACCGAGAAGGTGCCGATGGGTGCCGACGGCAAGACGCCGATCATGCCGTGGCAGGAATATGCATGGCGTCGTCTGACCGAAGCCAACCCCTTCCCGGCAGTGATGGGCCGCGTGTGCCCGGCACCGTGCGAAAGCGGTTGCAACCGCAACGAAGTTGAAGATCACGTCGGCATCAACTCGGTCGAGCACTTCCTCGGCGAGTATGCTGTCGCCAACAAGCTCAAGTATGTCAAACCCGACGTCAAACCGTCCGGCAAGAAGGTCGCCATCCTCGGCGGCGGACCTGCCGGTCTGTCCTGCGCCTATCAACTGGTGAAGATGGGCCACGAGGTCACCGTGTTCGACGAGCATGAACAGCTCGGCGGCATGATGCGTTACGGCATCCCCGGTTTCCGTACTCCGCGCGACGTGCTCGACGCAGAGATCCAGCGCATCCTCGACCTCGGTGTGAAGGTTCGCCTGAAGACCCGTGTCGGTAACGATGTGACCATGGACCAGATCAACAAGGAATTCAACGCCGTGTTCCTCGGCATGGGTGCACAGTCTGGCCGTGCACTGCCCATCGCCGACAGCGCAGCTCCCAACGTGGTGACCGCGACTGCCTTCCTGAAGGCGTTCAACGAAGGCCGTCTGCAGCACGTCGGCAAGCGCGTTGTCGTAGTCGGCGGTGGTGACACCTCCATCGACGTGGCGACCGTCGCCCGCCGTCTGGGCCACATCAAGAGTGCCAAGCCGACCGATGCCGAAGCGGCCATCGCCGGACGCATGGCGCATGACGTCGCCGAGATCTCCGCCAAGGAAGGTGCCGAAGTCGCGCTGACCTCGGTGTTCCCCATCGACCAGATGCAGGCCAACAAGCACGAGATCGAACAGGCGCAAGCCGAAGGTATCTATATCCTCGGCGGGCTGGCTCCGGTCTCCGTGGTCAAGGACGCCAACGGTCGTGCCACCGCGCTGCGCGTCACCAAGTGCGAAGCCAAATTCGTCGGCGGCAAGCTGGAGATCAAGAACATCGAAGGCAGCGAGTACGACATCGAAGCCGACCTGATCGTCTCCGCGATCGGCCAGGCTGTCGACTTCACCGGTCTGGAAGCGTTCAACAACGGCAAGGGTGCAGTCTCGACCGACCGCAACTACGTGGTCAACGGCCAGCCCGGCGTGTTCGCCGGCGGCGACGTGATCCGGCCGCACCTGCTGACCACCGCTATCGGCCACGGCTCCATCGCCGCCGACGGTATCCACAACTTCCTGCAGGGCAAAGACCTGGAGAAGCGTCCGAAGATCGACGCGCACCAGTTCGACCTGATGCGCAAGCTGGCCGAGAAGGGCCTGGAGCCCAAGATGGCGGAAGAGCCGATGCGCGGTACCTGCGACTCCAATGTCGCGGTGCACAACTTCGACAACCGTTCCGACCGCTACATCATTCCGCATGACAAGCTGTTCCTCGGCCACTTCAACTATGTGCCGCGCAACATCCGCAACGTGGTCACGCTGGACAAGGTGAGCGCGCTGGGCAACTTCCAGGACCGCCTCGGCGTGCTGGGCGAGAAAGAGGCAGTCGCCGAAGCCAAGCGCTGCATGAGTTGCGGCATGTGCTTCGAGTGCGACAACTGCGTGGTGTACTGCCCGCAGACCGCCGTGTACCGCGTGAAGAAGACTGAGTCGACGCTGGGCCGTTACGTTGCCACCGACTACGACAAGTGCATCGGCTGCCACATCTGCGCCGACGTGTGCCCGACCGGTTACATTCAAATGGGCCTGGGTGAGTGATGAGACTGCTCGTTTCTCTGCTGTTGTGCCTGTGCATCCCGGCAGCCCTGGCTGCCGAGGCGAACGCACCCAAGCTGGATGTCGGTAAGGGCGGGGAGTGCGTGAAGGACACGCAGTGGATGCGCAAGAACCACATGCACATGCTCAAGCACCAGCGCAATGAGACGGTGCGCAAGGGCGTGCGTGTCGAGGCTGAAGCATTCAAGGCCTGCGTGGAGTGCCACGCCAGCACCAGCGACAACAGCGTGACGGCACGCGAGGACAGCTTCTGCGTCGGCTGCCACCGTTATGCTGCAGTCAAGATCGATTGTTTCGAATGTCACGCCAGCAAGCGCAAGGAAGCGCTCGCCAAGAAGGAAACGAAATGAGCGATATCGATACCCAACGCAGGCAGTTCCTGAAGACTTCGGCGGGCGCCGCGGCGATCGCCATCGCGCCGGGAATGATGCTGTACCAGACTGCGCATGGCGATACGGCGGAAGCCAGTTCCAAGGTGCGCTGGGGCATGTTGATCGACACCGCCCAGTGCAAGGAAGGCTGCAACGACTGCGTGACTGCCTGCAACAAGGAGAACGGCCTGTCCGGCAAGACCGGGACGACCGACTCGCAATGGATACGCAAGATCGAGATCAAGGACATCAGCAACGGACACACAGTGTCGCTGCCGATGATGTGCCAGCATTGCGAGCATCCGCCCTGTGTGGACGTGTGCCCGACCAATGCTTCATTCAAGCGCGCCGACGGCATCGTGCTGGTGGACCGTCACCTGTGCATCGGTTGCCGCTATTGCATGATGGCCTGCCCGTACAAGGCGCGTTCCTTCGTGCACGAGACGCTGGAAGACCAGAATCCGGACGTGCCGCGCGGCAAGGGAACTGTCGAAGCCTGTTCCCTGTGCGTGCACCGCATCGACAAGGGTCAGATCCCGGCCTGTGCCGAGGCTTGCCAGAACAAGGCCATCCTGTTCGGCGACCTCAACGACGCCAACAGCGAGATCCACAAGAAGGTGCGCAGCGTCGCCACCGTGCAGATACGTGCCGACCTGCAGTTGAATCCCGGCGTCCGTTACCAAGGGCTATAAATCATGGTTGACCTTTCCAAACTGTACTCCATGAACCGACTGTATTACGTGCTGCTCGCCATCGGCGGTCTGTCCGTGCTGGGCGGCGCCTACGCCGTGTTCATGATGGAGCATCACGGCCACATCATCTCCGGCATGAACAACCAGATCGTCTGGGGCATGCCGCACGTGTTCGCCATCTTTCTGATCGTCGCCGCCTCCGGCGTGCTCAACGTCGCCTCCATCGGTTCTGTGTTCGGCAAGGCTGTGTACAAGGCGCGCGCGCCGCTGGCAAGCCTGCTGTCCCTCGCCATGCTGGCGGGCGGTCTCGCCGTGCTGATGCTGGATCTGGGCAGGCCCGACCGCATCATCGTCGCCGCCACCAACTACAACCCCACCTCGGTGTTCGCCTGGAACGTGGTGCTGTATTCCGGCATGTTCTCGCTGGTCATTGTCTATCTGTGGACGATGATGGAGCGCCGCATGAACCCGTTCAACAAGGCTGCCGGTCTGGCCGTGTTCATCTGGCGCTTCGTGCTGACCACCGGTACCGGCCTGATCTTCGCTTTCCTCACCGCGCGCCAGGCCTACGGCTCGGCGCTGCTGCCGCCGATGTTCATCGTGCTGTCGTTCGCCTGGGGACTGGCGGTGTTCCATGTGGTGCAGAAAGTCATCTACGCATGGAACGAGAAGGCACTTGATCCGGCCATCCTGCAGCGCACCAAGAACCTGCTCGGTGTGTTCATTGTCGGTTCGCTGTACATGGTCGCGACCTATCATTTCACCAACATGTATTTCGCCCAGCAGAAGGGCTTCGAGCTGTTCATCCTGCGCGACGGCGGCATCTATCCAAATCTGTTCTGGTGGGGTTACGTCGTGTTCGGCAATGTGCTGCCGCTGCTGCTGATCTACTTCCCCGGCCTGGGCAAGACCAAGTGCGTGATGGTCGCTTCGATGCTGGTGGTGCTGGGTGCGTTCGCCTTGCTGTACGTGTTCATCATCGGCGGTCAGGCATATCCGCTCAACATCTTCCCCGGCTATGAAGTGAGCAGCACCTTCGCCGATGGCCAGATCGCAAGTTACACGCCCTCGATCTACGAGTTCCTGCTCGGCTTCGGCGGCCTGGCCATCGCGTTCCTGATCACCACGGTCAGCGTGCGCGTGCTGAACTTCATGCCGCAGGACAAACCGTACATCTCGGATTAAAGCGGCGCAGGGCAGGGGCGGAACTATGCCCCGTCCGCCGACATCCATCAGGCTGATCGAGGTCACAGATGAACCGTTTTCTAATCTCGGCAGCGCATAAATCATCCGGCAAGACCATGGTCAGTATTGGCCTGTGTGCGGCACTCGCCGCGCGCGGTCACGTGGTGCAGCCGTTCAAGAAAGGCCCCGACTACATCGACCCGATGTGGCTCGGCCAGGCCGCCGGTCACGCCTGCTTCAATCTCGACCTCTACCTGATGGAGAACGACGATGTCGTCTCCACTTTTGCGCGCCACAGCAAGGCGGTGAATCTGGTCGAGGGCAACAAGGGTCTGTATGACGGTCTCGCGCTGGACGGCAGCAACAGCAACGCCGCGCTGGCCAAGCTGCTCGACCTGCCGGTGATCCTGGTGATCGACGCGCGCGGCATGACGCGCGGCATCGCACCGCTGATCCTCGGCTACCAGGCCTTCGACCGCGACATCAACATCGCCGGGGTCATCCTCAACAATCTCGGCGGCCGCCGCCACGAATCCAAGCTGCGCGAAGTGATCGAGCATTACACCGACGTGCCGGTGATTGGCGCCATCCAGTATGACGAGCGCCTTTCCATCGAGGAGCGCCATCTCGGTCTGATGCCCAGCAACGAATCGCATGTCGCCACGGCCAAGATCAAACAGATCGGCGAGGCCATCGCCGAACAGGTCGATCTCGACAAGCTACTGGCGCTGTCGCAGAAAGAGCCGCTGGCTGTCCCGCACAAGGCTGAGATCAGTCCATTGCCCTGCGGCGACAAGGTGAAGATCGCCATCGCGCGCGACCGTTCCTTCGGTTTCTACTATGCCGACGACCTCGAAGCGCTGGAAGCGGCGGGCGCGGAACTGGTGCCGTTCGATGCCATGCGCGACGGGCAACTGCCCGAAGCGGACGGGCTCTATATCGGAGGCGGATTTCCCGAGACCTGCGCCACCGAGCTGGAAGCCAATGTCAGTCTGCGCTCACAGATTAAACAGGCCATTGAAGGCGGCTTGCCGACTTATGCCGAATGCGGCGGCCTGATGTACCTGTCGCGCGGCATCGAATACGAAGGCCGCACCTACGAGATGGTCGGCGCCATCCCCGGCGACGTGAAGATGCACGCCAAGCCCATCGGCCGCGGCTATGTGCATTTGAAGGAGGACGAGGCGCACCCGTGGCCGCGTCCGGATACACCTGCCAAACAGATCAAGGCCCACGAATTCCATTACTCCAGCCTGGAGAACCTTCCGAAGGACTCCAGCTTCGCTTACCATGTCGAGCGCGGTTACGGCATCGACGGCGACCGCGACGGACTCATCCTGCATAACCTGCTGGCTTCCTATACCCATCTGCGCACCATCGGCAGTTGTTACTGGGCGACGCGGTTCGTCGCTTTCGTGCGCCGGTGCAAGGATCAGCAATGCAAACCAATTTCAACTATCGGGAAGACATCATGACCAGCAATCTGTATCAGGCCGCCATCGCGGCATTCGACAAGGCCAACGCCGAAGATCCGAACAAGGAAACGGCCAACGGCAAGGAATATCCCAAGGAGCTGCTCTACGCGCAGCGCATGACCGATATGCAGGAGCGCTATGCGCCGGAGGCATCCGAAGCCGTGAAGCTGGCTTGCCGCGCCCAGCACATCCAGCGTTGGAAATCCCCCCGCAGCAACTTCCCCATGGATCGTAACGGCTACCTGCAATGGCGCACCGGCTTGTACAAGTTCCACGCCGAGACTGCGGGCAACCTGATGAAGCAGGCCGGTTACGACGACGAGATGATAGAGCGCGTGAAGACCATCATTAGCAAGAAGGCGCTCAAGGTCAATCCCGAGACGCAGTTGATGGAAGACGTGGTTGATCTGGTGTTCATCGAGTATTACATGATCGGTTTCGCCACCAGCCATCCCGAGTATGACGAGGCCAAGTGGATCGAGATCATCAAGAAGACCTGGAACAAGATGTCGGCTCGCGCGCATGACTTCACACTGGCAGGCAAGATCGCCTTGCCGGAAGCGCTGGTGCCGCTGATCCTGAAAGCAGTGAAAGGCTAACGTGGATTTTCTGCCGGTATTTCATAACGTCAAAGGCAGGTTGTGCCTCGTGGTCGGCGGCGGCAGTGTCGCCGTGCGCAAGGCGGGCGTGCTGCTGGAGGCGGGCGCGAAGGTGCGCGTGGTCGCGCCCGAGATCGACGAAGAACTAGCGCAGCAGGAAGGCGTCGAGCCCATCGTCGCGCGTTTCGATGCCAGACATCTCGATGGTGCGACGCTGGTCATCGCCGCCACCAACGACCGCGAAGTGAACAAACAGGTCTCGGTGCTGGCGCAGAACCGCAGCATCCCGGTGAATGTGGTCGATGATCCCGAGCTGTGCAGTTTCATCATGCCCGCCATCCTCGACCGCTCGCCGCTGATGATCGCCTTCTCCAGCGGCGGCGCCTCACCGGTGCTGACGCGCATGCTGCGCGGGAAACTCGAAACGATCATTCCGCAGAACTACAGCCGCTTGGCCGCATTCGCCGAACGTTTCCGCGAACTGGTGAAGACGCGCGTCACCAACCCGCCCAAGCGCCGCATCTTCTGGGAGAACGTGCTGGACGGCGTCGTCGCCGAGAAGGTGCTGACCGGCGACGAGGCCAGCGCCGAAGTGATGCTGCAGGAGATGCTGAAGGATGAGGACAACATTCAGCGCGGCGAAGTGTATCTGGTCGGTGCCGGTCCCGGCGATCCCGATCTGCTCACTTTCCGCGCCCTGCGCCTGATGCAGAAGGCCGATGTGGTGGTGTACGACGCACTGGTGTCCAAACCCATCGTCGAGATGACGCGGCGCGATGCCGATCGCATCTATGTCGGCAAGAAACGCAATGACCATACGCTGCAACAGGAAGAGATCAACGAGCTGCTGGTTCGTCTGGCCAAGGAAGGCAAACGCGTGCTGCGCCTCAAGGGCGGCGACCCGTTCATCTTCGGGCGCGGCGGCGAAGAGATCGAGACACTGGCGGCGGAGGGTATCCCCTTCCAGGTGGTGCCCGGCATCACCGCTGCTTCCGGCGTGGCGTCCTACGCGGGCATCCCGCTTACGCACCGCGATTACGCGCAGTCGTGCATGTTCGTCACCGGCCACCTCAAGGACGGCACCATGAATCTGGATTGGGCCGCGCTGGCACGACCGAAGCAGACCGTGGTGGTGTACATGGGCCTGCACGGCCTCGACACTTTGTGTGCCAAGCTCATCGAGCACGGCATGCCGGATACCACGCCCATCGCCATTGTGCAGCACGGCACGCAACCCACGCAGCGCGTCATCACTGGCACACTGGCCACACTGCCCGCCATCGCCGAGCGCGAGAAACCGCAGGCGCCCACGCTCATCATCGTCGGCGGCGTGGTCACGCTGAGGGAAAAATTGGCATGGTTCCATCCGCACGAATCGTAATAATAAAACTATAAGTTGTTCCGCAGTTCAATAACCAACCAGGGAGAGCAAAGATGGTACGTATGACGATCAAGAAAGTGATGTTGTCCGCGTTGTTTCTGTTTATCGGCGCAGCGCAGGCCGACGATGTGAAGCTCAAACCATTTGTGCTCGCCTCGAAGAGTGAGGGTGCGGTGGCCGAGAAGTCCGCCCAGGTGAAGACCGCGCTGACTGCCGCCGGTTTCACCGTGGTCGGCGAATATGCACCGTACACCGGTGCCAACGTGATCGTCGTCACCAATGACGAATTGAAGAAGAACGCCGCCGCATCCGAAGCGGGCGGCTACGGCGCGGTGCAGCGCGTGTCGGTCACCGAGGCTGGCAAGGAAGTCCAGGTCAGCTACACCAACCCGGTTTACATGTCTCATGTGTATCGCATGGAAGGCGACCTCGCCGGTGTATCGGCTGCGCTGGAAAAAGCGCTGGGCAGGGTGGAAGAGTTCGGTGCCAAGGGTCTGACCGCAAAACAGGCGCGCAAATACCACTACACCATCGGCATGGAATATTTTGACGAGCCGAGCGAACTGGCCGAATACGGCAGCTACGAAGAGGCCGTGCAGGCAGTGGATGCCAAGCTGGCGAACAACCAGAACGGCGTGACCAAGGTCTACCGCGTCGATATCCCCGGCAAGCAGGAGACAGTGTTCGGTGCCGGCCTCAAGGGCAGCGAAGAAACCAAGGCCATGGACGACAAGTTCATCATGAACGAGATTGATTTTCGCGATGTGAAGTCCACCGCCCACCTGCCGTACGAAGTGCTGGTGTCGGGCAACAAGGTGTATGCGCTGTACGCGCGCTTCCGCATCGCCATCAACTTCCCCGACCTCAGCATGATGGGCAGCAACAGTTTCATGAACATCATGAAATCCCCGGAAGCGATCCGCAAGGCGTTGCAAAACACGGTCAAGAAATAGTCTTTTCAAAAGGAGGGCACATGTCTACAGAGCTGATAGCAGCAGTGAAAGCCGGTGATACCGCCACGGTGCGGCGTCTGCTGGCGGCCGGTGCGGGTGTCGATAGCCGCGACGAGACGGGTGCCACCCTGCTGATGCTGGCCGCCTATGCGGGCGACCGGGATCTGGCGGAAGCGCTGCTCGACAGCGGTGCCGACGTCAATGCGACCGACAGCGCAGGCTGGGGCGCATTGATGAAAGCCTGCTACAACGCCGAGCTGAAGCGCGGCTTCGCCGACATGGTCAAGCTGCTGATCGATGCGGGTGCCAATATCGAGGCCCCCATCGGTTACGGTGTGCGCCCGCTGATGCTGGCCGCGGGCTACGGCGAGACCGCCGTGGTCGAGGTGCTGCTGCAGGCGGGGGCGGACGTGCTGGCGAAGAACGAGGGCGGCTATACCGCGCTGATGATGGTGAAGCAGAAACACTATGTCGATGTCGTCAATCTGTTGCATGAAGCCGAACAGCTTGCGGGACTGGGCGAGGGCAGCTGCGCCAGCAAGAACGCGCCCGGAGCCAACGTCATCACCTTCATGAAGCGTCCCGGCGCTTAATTACGCTACGAGGTGACCATGGCCTATTTTATCTACCGAGTGACCGAATTCCCGATCAAGCAGCTGACCAAGCTGGAGCAGTACGATTCCTATCGCGAGGCGTCGGTGCGGGCCAAACAGTTGCGTGCCGAGCTGGCGGATGATTCGCAGGCGCTGATCAAGATGATCCATGCCGAGTCCGAGCTTCATGCGGAAGACTTGCTCAACGAGATACGCGAGCCAGCCCCGCAACTGGGGGACGATTAAACATCATGGACGAAGCCGCTTACCGGCAGAAGTTCGCCGAAGTGGTAGCGCGTCCTTGTGTGTTCGAAAAAGCTTTGCTGGCAGGCTGCGTCGCCTGCGAGTGTGCACAGCGGAAGCAGATCGCCGAACGCGAAGCGGCGACATGCCGCGAGGCGGCGAGCCATTTTCGCTGTCATGAGTTGCACCACAGCCTGCGGCACAGTTTCGCGTTCGCGCTGGGCAAGATGCACGACGAGGAGGTGTTGCCGCACGCACAGGAGATGCGCGTGCAATGCGGCGGCCTCAAGGGCTTGCAGCAGGTGCTCAGCGGCGGTCCCGACGTGGACGACGTGGATGCGCTGGCGGCAAACGCCCTGCGCCAGTGGGGTGATTGGGCCGGGATACCCTGGTCCGAGGTCGTGCATGCAGCGGCGCAATGTTACAAGGGCAGGCACGGCTGAAGGTAGTCGCTCGCGGAGCCGGTCCAGCCGCTACAATGCGGGATGTCCGAAGCAGGCGAATCCGGGATGTCTTCCCGAATGAAAATCAACCAGGAGTGAATGATGAGCTTTACCGAAACAGATGTGCAGAACGCGTTGAAGAACCTGATCGACCCGAACACGAAGAAGGATTTCGTCAGCGGCAAATCGATCAAGAACGTCAAGGTCAGCGGCAACGACGTGACGCTGGACGTGCAACTGGGTTACCCGGCCAAGAGCGTGTGGGCCGAGATCAAGGCGACCATCGAAGCCCACCTCAAGTCCGCTCTGCCGGGCGCGGGCAAGATCGAAGCGACTGTCGCCAGCAAGGTCGTGCCGCATGCGGTGCAGCGCGGCGTGAAGCTGGTGGACGGCGTGAAGAACATCATCGCGGTAGCGAGCGGCAAGGGCGGTGTGGGCAAGAGCACCACCGCGGTCAATCTGGCGCTGGCACTGGCCGCCGAAGGCGCGCGCGTTGGCATGCTGGATGCCGACATCTACGGTCCCTCGCAACCGACCATGCTCGGCATCAGCGGGCAACCCGATTCCGAAGACGGCAAGACCATGCTGCCGATGACCAACCACGGCCTGCAAGCCATGTCGGTCGGCTTCCTCATCGACGCCAACGATACGCCGATGATCTGGCGCGGCCCCATGGTCACCCAGGCGCTTGAGCAACTGCTGCACCAGACCAAGTGGGACAACCTCGACTACCTCGTTGTTGACCTGCCGCCCGGCACCGGCGACATCCAGCTCACCCTGGCGCAGAAAGTGCCGGTCACCGGCGCGGTCATCGTCACCACGCCGCAGGACATCGCGCTGCTGGACGCGCGCAAGGGACTCAAGATGTTCGAGAAGGTCGGCATCAAGATCGTCGGTATCGTCGAGAACATGAGCACCCATATCTGCTCCAAGTGCGGCCATGAAGAACACATCTTCGGCGCGGGTGGCGGCGAGAAGATGTGCGCCGAGTACAACACCGAGTTCCTCGGCGGCCTGCCGCTGGACATCAGCATCCGCGAACAAGCGGACTCCGGAAAACCTTCCGTGGTCGCCGATCCCGACGGCAACATCGCCAAAGTCTACAAACAGATCGCCCGCCGCATCGCGGTGAAGATCGCCGACATGGCGCAGGACCACAGCGCGGCATTCCCCAAGATAGTCGTGCAAAACACCTGATGAACGACCTGACGCATTTTTCCGATTCGGGCCGAGCCCGCATGGTGGATGTGTCGGAGAAGTCCAGCACCCAGCGCGTCGCTATCGCCAGCGGCGTGCTGCGCATGCAGCCGGAGACGCTGGCACGCATCCGCGCAGGCAAGATCGCCAAAGGTGACGTGCTGACCGTGGCGGATGTCGGCGCGGTCATGGCGGCCAAGCGTACGCCGGACATCATTCCGATGTGCCATGCCATCGCCCTTAGTGGCGTGCAGGTCGAGTTCAGCGAGATCGTTGAGCCGGATGCGCAGGGTTGCGTCGGCATCAAGGTCGTCACCACCGCCAGTTGTGTCGGCCAGACCGGCGTCGAGATGGAAGCGCTGACTGCCGCCAACGTCGCACTGCTCACCATTTACGATATGTGCAAGGCCATCGACCGCGGCATGCGCATCGAGAACGTGCAACTGGAAGAGAAGCGCGGGGGGGAAAGCGGCGTGTGGAAACGCGGGGAGGTGAGATGATCAAAGTATTGTTCTTCGGACCGGTGGCCGACCGCGTGCAGACGCACGAGATGCAGATGGATTTCTCTCCCGGCATGACCCTGCACAACGTCATCGCCCACCTCGGCATCCAGCATCCGGGCGCCTTCAGCATCGTCAGTCTCATCGCAGTCAACCAGAACCAGGTACACGACAAGCAGATGGCATTGCAGGACAACGACGAGATCGCCTTTATGGCGAAGTTCAGCGGTGGTTGAGATGCTTGAGCCGGTTCGTATCCAACAAGAAGATTTTTCCCAGAATGAAGAAGTGGAAGCGCTCAAGGCTAGCTCGAAGCGCATGGGCGGCATCGCAACTTTCATCGGTTGCGCGCGCGATTTCTCCGAAGGTCGCGAAGTATCGCAGATCGGCTTCGAAGCCTACGGCAGCATGGCGTTGGCTGAGATGAACAAACTGCGCAGCGAAGTCATCGAGAAGTTCGGCTTGCTCGACGCGCGCATCGTGCATCGCGTCACCACCGTGCAGGCGGGCGACAACATCGTGTTCATCGCCGCAGGGGCCGAGCATCGCGCCGCCGCATTCGATGCCTGTCGCTGGATGATCGACGAACTCAAACAGCGCGTGCCTATCTGGAAGAAAGAGATCACGCCGCAGGGGGATGCATGGGTCACTCCCCATCCGTGATCACCTTCGTCGGCCATTCCGGCTCCGGCAAAACCACTCTGGTGGAAAAGCTCATCCGCGAACTATGCAAGCGCGGCGTCAAAGTCGCCACCATCAAGCATGCGCATCACGATGTGCAGCTCGATACACCGGGCAAGGATAGCTGGCGCTACTCGCAGGCGGGGGCGGCGATGAGCATGCTGGTGACGGAAGGCGGTGTGCAGTTGATCGATTCCCGGGTTGAAGCGCGCGAACCGGCGCAGTTGGCGCAGCGTTTCCTGGGTGAAGCCGATTTGGTGCTGGCAGAGGGTTTCTCGCATGCGCCGGGGGTGAAGATCGAGGTGTTGCGGCGCGAATGCGGCAGACCCGCTCGTTGCGCCATCGAGGACGGGCTGATCGCCATCGTCACCGACATGGATGAGGTTTACCCGCAGTTGCCGCATTTCAAACTCGATGATGTGAGCGGTATCGTCGATTTCATCCTGCAACGAGCCTGAAGATGATCGACGATTGCACTGCGCTCATCCTCGCCGGCGGCGATTCGCGTCGCATGGGGCAGGATAAGGCGGCGCTGGTGCTGGACGGTAAGACGCTGCTGGATCACATCACCGCCACCATGCAGCGGGTGTTTTCAAAAGTGGTTGTCAGCGTGCGCCAACTGCGCGCCGGAGTGGATGTGCCGCAGGTGTGTGACGGGGTGGAAGCGAGCGGTCCGCTGGCCGGATTGATCGCCGGGCTGGCGCAGGCTGATACGCCGTGGGTGTTTGCGGTGGCGTGCGACATGCCGTTTGTGACCGAGGCGGTTGTCGTTCATCTCGCGTCTTGCCGGGCCGCGCATCAGGCCGTTGTGCCGATGATCGGGGGTTACCCGCAACCGCTTGCTGCTTTCTATGCGACCGGGACTTTGGAGGCGATGCGCGCCAGTCTGGCAGCCGGTGACAGGAGTCTGCGCGGCGTGCTGGAAAAACTGGATGTACGTTATGTGAGTGAAGCGGAGTTGCGCGAATGCGATCCGCAATTGCGCAGTTTCTTTGATCTGGATACGCCGCAGGATTATCATGCGGCGAAGAAGTGAGGAAGTAGATGGAATATCTGACAGTGACAGCCGCGCAGCAATGCGTGCTGGAATCGATCAAGTCGCTTGGCACCGAGAGTGTCGGGCTGGAAAACTCGCTCGGGCGAGTGCTGGCCGAGGACATTCGTGCCAACCGCGACCAGCCGCCTTATGACGTTTCGGCGATGGATGGTTTTGCGCTGCGCAGTGCGGATGTGGCGAATGCACCGGCAGTGCTGGAGATCGTCGAAGACATCAAGGCGGGCGACATGCCGCAGAAGACCGTGCTGGCCGGACAGTGTGCGCGCATCATGACCGGTGCGCCGGTGCCGCAGGGCGCGGATGCGGTGATACGCGTCGAGGATACGCAGGCGCTGTCGGACACGCAGGTGCAGATCAACGTCGCTGTGAAGTCGCGCAACGACATCCGCGACCGTGGCGAGAGCATGAAGAACGGCGAGGTGGTATTGCCGGCAGGCACCGAGATCACGCCCGGTGCGGTCGGCATGCTGGCGATGGTGAAGCGCGCCAGTGCGGAGGTGTACCGCATGCCGCGCGTGGCCATCCTTTCCACCGGCGACGAGTTGGAAGGGTTGAACGACCCGTTCGATGCCAACAAGATCCCCGATGCCAACAGCTATGCGCTGATGGCGCAGGTACAGGCGCTGGGCATCACGCCCGACCTGCTCGGCATCGCGCGCGATGAACCGGGTCACCTGAAGGAGATGTTGCAGCGCGGCCTGCAATACGACGTACTGCTGGTCTCCGGCGGCACCTCGGTCGGCGTGCACGACTACGTGCGCCCCACGCTGGAAGCGCTGGGCGTGCAGATGAAGTTCTGGCGTGTGGAGATGAAGCCGGGCCACCCGATGGCGTTCGGCATCGCACCGCTGACCTGGGTGTTCGGTCTGCCGGGGAATCCGGTATCGAGCATGGTCTGTTTCGAAGAGTTCGTGCTGCCGGCATTGCGCCGCATGCTCGGCTGCACGCGCGTGCATCGCCGCACCCTCACCGCAAGACTGACGCATGATGTGAAGCACAAGCACAGCCGCACCGAGTTCGTGCGCGTGATGCTGAGCCGGGAAGCGGGCGGCTATGCGGCGACCTCCACAGGTGCACAGGGCAGCGGCATATTGGCTTCCATGTCCGTGGCGGAGGGACTGATGGTTGTGCCTGCCACAAGCCGTGGCATGGTGGCGGGCGAGCAGGTGACGGTACAGTTGCTGGATGGTGCCGAGTATCAGAACGAAGCAGGCGGGGAATGGTGATGAAAAAACGCATCGGTTTTGTAACCATCTCCGACCGCGCCAGTCGTGGCGAATACGAGGACAAGGGCGGTCCTGCGATGCAGGCCTGGTTTACCCGCGTGCTGACCGGCGAATGGGAAGCGGTGGCGCGGGTGATTCCCGACGAGCAGTCCTTGATCGAAAAGACACTCATCGAATTGTGCGATGTGGAAGGTTGTTCGCTGGTGGTGACCACCGGCGGCACCGGCCCGGCCTTGCGCGATGTGACGCCGGAAGCAACCGAAGCCGTGTGCGAGAAGATGATGCCGGGTTTCGGCGAGCTGATGCGCACCGCCTCGCTGAAGTTCGTGCCCACTGCGATATTGTCGCGCCAGACCGCGGGCATACGCGGCAAGAGTCTCATTCTCAATCTGCCCGGCAAACCTTCCGCGATAGACGATTGCCTCAATGCGGTATTTCCGGCCATACCCTACTGCATCGACCTGATCGAAGGCGCTTATCTGGAATCCGATCCGGAGCAGTGCAAAGCCTTCCGTCCTGCGCATGCCAAGCCGCCGAAGTGACTGGCGACATTGCCGGTTTCCGCGCGTACAATTGCGGCAGTTTTTATTCGATCCGACGCACCGTAAGGAGAGTATTTTGGTAAACATTCGTACCTGTCTGCTCGCTGCACTTTCTTTGATCACCGTTCCGGCATTCGCTGCCGATGTGCCCGATCCATTCCTTGATATCGCCGCTCAATACAAGGCCGCAAAGCCGAAGCCGGAACTCTCCGAAGAGGCGCGCAAATTCAAGGTGCAGGCCGAATTCATGGTGCAGGAAAAGCAGACTGACAAAGCCATCGCGCTGTACGGCAAGGCGCTTGAACTCGCTCCCTGGTGGGCGGAAGGACGTTACAAACTCGGTCTGCTGCTGGGCGAGAAGAAGAAATATCGCGACGGCATGGTCGAGATGAAGCGCTATCTGCTGCTCGCGCCGGAAGGCGCCGATGCACGTGCCGCGCAGGACAGGATCTATCAATGGGAGATGGTGGCCGAGCCGGTCGCGGGCAAGGTGTACAGCGACTGCCCGGAATGTCCCGAGATGGTCGAACTGCCCGCGGGCAGCTTCGACATGGGCTCGAAGGACGGCAAGCCCGACGAGCAACCCGTGCACCGAGTCAGCGTCAAGGCGTTCGCCATCGGCAAGACCGAAGTTACTCAGGCGCAATGGCTGGCCGTGATGGGCAACAACCCGAGCAATTTCGCCACTTGCGGCGACACCTGCCCTGTGGAGCAGGTCAGCTGGGATGACGCACAGGCCTACATCAAGAAGCTCAATGCCAAGACCGGCAAGCAATACCGTCTGCCGACCGAAGCGGAGTGGGAATATGCCTGCCGCGCGGGAACGGAATTCGAATACTGCGGCGGCGAAACCGCTGACAAGGTGTCCTGGAACGACTTCAACAGCGGCAGCTTCTTCTTCAACACGCCACACCCTGTCGCCACCAAGCAAGCCAACGCCTTCGGCCTCTACGACATGAGCGGCAACGTGTGGGAATGGGTGGAAGACACCTACCACCCGAACTACGAAGGTGCTCCGACCGATGGCAGCGCGCGGGTGGACGGCTCCATGCGCGTGTTGCGCGGCGGGTCATGGGGTTACGATCCCACCTTCGGACGCGCCTCCGTGCGCATCCGTTTCAGCACTTCGTTCCGTTATTACAGCCACGGGTTCAGGCTGGCGCGGTCGCTGTGAAGTGGCTTCGCGGCCACATATGAAGAAAAGCACAAGACACGCGGTCGCGTAGCAACTGCGATACCCTGAAAGTACGATGGCGCCCGCGGGCGCCATCAGTTTTTGTTGCTTCCGCTGTGACCCTATCTACCGTCGTTCAAATTTCGTTTGCTATTTATTTTTCCCTCTGTAAGATAGCAATCAATTACTTACTTTGGGGCCGCAAATGACCGGGCTGAAAATCAAAATGCTGGTGATAGGCACTGCTGTGCTTGGCGCTTTCGCATGGGTCGTCCTGACGCAGGGGCCTCTGGCACCGGTCAAGGTGACGGTGGAGAAGATTCAGGTCGGGACGCTTGCAAACGGTGTCTTCGGTATCGGTACGGTGCGGGCGCGGCATGGCTTCAATCTGGCGCCGACCATGACCAGCCGGGTGAAGCGTGTGCTGGTCGATCAGGGTGACACTGTCGTGACCGGGCAGGTGCTGGCCGAGATGGACCCGGTCGATCTGGACGAGAAATTCACTGGCAGTGAGCGCGTGGTGCAGAAGACGGCCAATGCGATCCTCGCGGCAGAGGCGCAGACAAGCGAAGCCGAAAGCCGACTCAAGACCATCGCGGCCACGCTGGCGCGTTATGAGGAATTGCGCGGGCGCGGTTTCGTCAGTCAGGAGATGTACGACACGAAGCTGCACGAGAAAAACGCGGCTGTGTCGGCACTGGCGGCCGCATCGGCCAATCTGGCCACTGCCCGCGAGGAACATGCGCGGGCACAGGCGGACATGCGCGGCATCGGCAAGGCCCGTGCGCAGACGCGGCTGATCAGCCCGGCCAACGGCGTGGTGGTGGTCAGACTGGCGGAGCCGGGCAGCACGGTGGTCGGCGGACAGGTCGTGCTGCAGGTCGTCGATCCGAAGAGTTTGTGGATAGAGACGCGTGTCGCCCAGCATCAGGCAGGGCAGGTTCGCGTCGGGCAGGAGGCCGAGGTCGTCCTGCGTTCCCGGCCGCATGCACAGCTCGCCGGCAAAGTGGCGCGCGTGGACATGGTGAGCGATGCGGTGACCGAGGAGCGCATCGTCAATGTCGCGGTCGCCGCGGTCGATGCCAGCATCGGCGAATATGCCGAAGTCACTTTCAAGCTGCCGCAGTTGAACGACACCCGCAGCGTGCCGACAGCCGCAGTCAAACGCATAGACCGGCAGACCGGCGTGTGGGTGCTACAGGACGGGCAGGTCGTGTTCAAGCCGGTCAAGGTCGGCGTCACGACCATGGAAGGGAGGACGCAGATACTGGACGGTCTGGACAATGACGAATCCGTGATCGTCTACAGCCAGCAGCCCCTGCGTGCAGGCATCAAGGTCAGAGTCGTCGCCGAACTGGTGCGAGGCTGACGTGATCAATCTGGCGAGCCGCGACATTCTGCACGGCTGGGGTAAATTCGTATTTACCGGCATCGGCCTGGGATTGCTGATCGGCGTCACGCTGACCATGGCGGGCGTCTACCGCGGCATGGTGGATGATGCGCGCGTGCTGATCGAGAATGCGGGCGCCGATCTGTGGGTGGTGCAGCAGGATACGCTGGGCCCGTATGCCGAACCTTCCAGCGTGCATGACGATGTGGCGAAGGATCTGCTCAGTCTGCCGGGCGTAGTGGAAGCGGGCAACGTGACTTACCTGACCATGCAGGTAAGTCACGAGCGCAAGGAGATCCGCGTGATGCTGGTCGGCTATGAAGCAGGCAAGCCGGGCGAGCCTGCCTATATGGTCGCCGGGCGACCGATCACGCGGCCGCATTACGAGGCACTGGCGGACATCAAGACCGGGCTGGCGCTGGGCGACAGGATCAGCATCCGCCGCCACGAGTACACCGTCGTCGGTCTGACGCGGCGCATGGTCTCGTCCGGCGGCGACCCGATGATCTTCATCCCGCTCAAGGATGCGCAGGAAGTGCAGTTCCTCAAGGACAACGACGCGCTGCTCAACGAAAGGGCGCGCACCGCGGCCAATCCCGCGTTCAACCGTCCCGGCGTGCCCGGTCTGCTGGAAGCGATCCAGGCCAGCCAGACATCCAGCCGTTTCGTGAACGCCATCCTTGTGCGCACCGCGCCGGGAATGGAAGAGAGCGTGGCCGCTCAGGTCGAACGCTGGAAACATCTGCAGGCCTACAGCAAGAACCAGATGGACGAGATACTGGTGGCGCGCCTGATCGCCACCTCGTCGAAGCAGATCTTCATGTTCCTGGTGATACTCGCCATCGTCAGCGCAGCCATCGTCGCGTTCATCATCTACACCATGACCCTGAACAAGGTGCGCGAGATCGCGGTACTCAAACTGATCGGCGCGACCAACCGCACCATCAGCGCGATGATCCTGCAGCAGGCGCTGGGTTTGGGGCTGATCGGCTTCCTGGTCGGCAAGTTCTCCGCCACCCTGTGGGCACCGCTGTTCCCGAAATATGTGCTGTTGCTGCCGGGCGATGCGGTGCAGGGTTTTGTGCTGGTCATGCTGATGTGTTCCGTCGCCAGCGTCTTCGCCATCCGCGCCGCGCTGCGTATCGATCCTGCCACGGCGATCGGAGGCTGAACATGCGCGAACCAGCCATCCATATCGAGGGACTGAAGAAACGCTACGGCGAGGGCGAGACCGCCGTCGATGCGCTCAAGGGCGTGGACATGACCATCTGGCCCGGCGAAGTGGTGGGGCTGGTCGGCCCCAGCGGTTCGGGCAAGAGCACGCTGCTCAAATGCCTGGGTGCCGTGATCGAGCCTACCGCCGGGCGCATGATGCTGGGCGGTCAAACCATCTTCGACGAGAAGTGGCTGATCGACGATCTGCGCACGCTGCGCCGAGACCGTATCGGATTCGTGTTCCAGGCGCCGTACCTGATCCCATTCCTTGATGTCACTGACAACGTCGCCCTGCTGCCGATGCTGGCGGGGGTATCGAACGCTGACTCGCGCGTCCGTGCGCAGGAATTGCTGGATGCGCTGGATGTGGGGCACCGGTCCAAGGCAAACGTCGCGCAACTGTCGGGCGGCGAGCAGCAGCGCGTCTCCATCGCGCGCGCACTGGCCAATCATCCGCCGATCATCCTCGCCGATGAGCCGACCGCGCCGCTGGACAGCGAGCGGGCGCTGAATGTGGTGCGCATCCTCAACCAGATGGCGGAGCAATACCAGACCGCCATCATCGTCGTCACCCATGACGAGAAGATCATCCCGACCTTCAAGCGCATCTATCACATACGCGATGGGCGGACCTATGAAGAAGCAGGCGAAGGCAAGCATGTCTAGAGTCACTGAAGGAGAAGGCACATGAATCAGGAAACCGCAAAGAGAAGACTCAGTACGGAAGAAAGACAGAGCGAGATCATTCGCGTGTCGATCGAACTGGCGGCCGAGAAGGGCGTCGATAGCGTCACCACGCAGGACATGGCCGACGCGATGAAGCTCACGCAGGGCTCCATCTTTCGTCACTTCGCCACCAAGGACGACATCTGGGTCGCGGTGGTGGAATGGATACGCGACAGCCTGATGAAGGTGGTGGGCAAGGCGGCCGCCGAGGCGACCGATCCGATGGATGCCGTCGAGCGCATGTTCAACGCGCACATCGCCTTCATCGGCAAGCACCCGGCCATTCCGCGCCTGCTGTTCTCCGAGTTGCTGCACAAGAAGAACAGCAGATTGCGCCAGCTCATCGAGGGCATCATCTCCGGCTATGAGGCCAAGATCGCCGGATTGCTGGATGAAGCCAAAGCGCAGTCGCTGGTGTCGGCCGATCTAGACAGCCAAAGCGCGGCGGTACTCTACATCGGCATGATCCAGGGGCTGGTCATGCAGTCCACCATCTTCGGCGGCAAGCGCGCGCTGCAGCAGGAAGCGCGGAAGATATTCCCGATCTTCCTGCATGGCATCAAATCTCACAGTCGCTCCATTTGATTGGTTAACCCGTGAAAGGAAGAAAATGACAACGCCCGATCAAAAACGCGCATTACCCGCCACGGTGATCTCCGTGGTTGCAATCGCATTCGGTCTGCTGACCATCAAGGAAGGCGGCACGGTTCTGTTCGGTGACGAAGCGGCCCGCACCGCTGCCGGAAACTATGTGCCGTTCGTCGTATGGTTCAACTTCCTGGCCGGGTTTGCCTATGTCGCCGCCGGTGCGGGATTGTGGTTGCAGAAACGCTGGGCGGTCTGGCTGGCCGGATATATCGCCCTTGCGACGGTGGTCACGTTCACATCGCTTGGCATATTCATCTACGCTGGCGGGCTCTACGAGCAGCGTACGGTGATCGCCATGAGTCTGCGCTGTGTGGTCTGGATCGTGATCGCGGTCGTGGCTATCAGGGCGTTGCGGCGCAGACCCTGAGATAGGTGCGTGCCGCCGCGACGATGTTAAGCCACAGCCACAGGTTCGAGGCGGCGAATAGCACCGCGGCCGGATAGGTGAATGCCGCCGGGAACGGCACGGCGGCGAGCAGCAGGAGCAGGGCGGCGAAGTGCAGCCGCATCTGACCCCTGCCGCGCGACTCCGGCAATATCTCGCGCACGTTCGGCACCTTCGTTCCCTTCGTTCCCTTCGCTTCGCGTCTGCTTTGCAGGTGGAACCACACCAGGAAAGGCACGATCTTGTAAAGCATGCCGTTGATGATCGACATGGCGAAGCCGACGATCATCAATATCCCCAGCAACATTTCATAACTCCGCATCGCACCGACCGAAGGGGCGATTTGCGCCGCGAGCCACAGTGCGATCGCTGCCAGCAGGCTGACGAAACCGATGCGCCACAGGGCTAGCGAGACGTCCGGCAGCTTGCGCCGCCGCTTGGTCTGCAAGTACAAGGTGGTCAGCGCGAACGCGGCGAATCCGGTTGCCAGCAGGATCTTCACCGACATCTGTAACGCTGCAGAGAAACCGACCAAAGCAAGCGCCAGCAGAAGGAAGAACAGCACCGGCACCAGCCAGCGGGTGAGCTGCGGCGGATAGGGCGGCGTGAGCTGGAACATCGGCACGACCTGATAAGCGACGCCGGCGATCAGCAGGCCGACCCATCCCAGCAAGCCCCAGCCCAGATGCAGATCGGCCAGTGTCTCGCGCGCCAGCAGCCACCAGCCAAAGGCGTGATTGCTGAGCAGCAACATTCCCAACACCACGGTGGCCGCAAGCATCAGCGCCGCCAGCCGCATCGCGCGTGCGGTCATGTTCTGCGGCAAGGCGCGGCGCAGCGTGACGATGACCAGCGCAGCAAACGTCAGGAACGCTATCCCCAGCAGCGGCAGGGCAAGCTTCAACGCGAGCGGCACGGTGAATGCCAGCCCGTAGCCAAGCAGGACGATGCCGCCGGTTGCTGTTGCGTGGATCAGCGTGGCGACCAGTACCGGTCGCTGCACCGGTGTTCCCGCCACCACCGGCAGCATCTGCATGATCGCACCCAGCATGGTCAGCCCCATGAAGCCGAGGGTCAGNNTCAGCAAGTGTGTGATGCCCAGCATGGCCGGTTCCCAGCGGTTGCTGAAGATGTCCGGCCCTCTCCACAGCAACAGCAGCGCGGCAGCCAGCGCGAACAAGGGGGCGGTGATGAAGAAGCGCAGCGGCACCCCGATCGGCGGGGCCTGGTCGAGGGACAAGCCGCTCTGCGCGATCATTGTGCCGGTCGTTTCTTTTGCCAGATCATGATTTCGTAGGTGCCATCGTCACCGGCGTGCACCCGGTAGTCATAGCCCCATTCTTGCAGGATCGGGAACAGCATATGGGGTTCGCGATGGATCAGCAGTCGCAGCTCGTCTCCGGGCGGTAGCGTTTCCAGCGCGGCCAGCGTGAGTTCAAAAGGTTCCGGCGGCTCCAGCCAGCGGGCGTCGACAAGGCGTTCCATCACTCAGGCCATGGCGCGCATGCGCCCGACCACTTCTTCCATGACTGTGGCGAGCACCTGGTCGGCCATGCGGTACAGCATCTGCTCTTCCTTTATGTTGTGCTGTTGCATGATGGTGAGCAGCGTGTCGGCCTCGCCGAGGAAGGCATCGCCCTCCTTGACTGCCAGGGCATGGGCCAGCTGATCGAGCAGGCCGGTCATCTGTCTGTGTTCGGAACGCATCACTGCGGTCGGACCTTGCGTCATGCCGGTACGTGCCTCGAAGGCGGGAAACATGATCTCTTCTTCCAGCGCGAAGTGGCGCAGCATGGCGGCGCGGAAACCATCGAATCCAGCGCTTGCCGCAACCCATTCGCCTTTGGCTGCCGCCGCTTCTGTAGCGGCAAACAGGTCGTCGCAATGTTTGTGCTGGGGAGTGAGAAGTTCACTGATCGTCATCATGTCTGGTTTCCTGAAAAATGAAATGTCGGGACGGCTGCTATGGATTCTCTGTGTTGAAGGGATAAATTGCCTTGACCGGAATCAAGCCGGTCAAAATTCCGGTTTCGCCATTCGTGGTGCCGCCCCTATAATCAAACCACCACCATTCAAGGAATCGCTTTGGCCAATCCCGTCGATATCCCTTCATTTCTGACCCATCTGCCGTTGTTCTGCGAGATGTCGGCGGACGAGATCGGGCGCGTCGCCCAGGGTGCGCGGGTCGTGCAACTTTCGCGTGGCGAGGTGTTGTTCCAGCGCGGCGATCCTTCCAGCGGCTTCTACGTGGCGGTGCATGGGCGCATCAAGCTGGCCCTGACCTCGCCGCAGGGCATCGAGAAAGTGGTGGAGCTGATCGGGCCGGGACAGAGTTTCGGCGAAGCGGTGATGTTCATGGGCAAACCCTATCCGGTGTTTGCGCAGGCGTTGACGGACAGTCTGGTGCTGCTGATCGGCAAGGAAGTGATCATCGGTGGCATAGACAGCGACCCGGCCTTCTGTCGCAAGATGCTGGCCGGGCTTTCCATCCGTCTGCATCGCCTGGTGCAGAACGTCGAATCGCTTTCCTTGCGTTCCTCTGCGCAACGCGTGATCGATCACCTGCTGCATGGTCTCGACGAAGTCAGGGATGGCCAGGATATCCGCGTCAGCCTGATGGCCAACAAGAATGTGATCGCCTCCAATCTCAATATCACGCCGGAGACGTTCTCGCGCATCCTGCACAATCTGTCCGATGCCGGATTGATCAGGGTCGATGGCAAGGACGTGTGCATCCGCGATGTCGCGAAGCTGCGTGCTTATGAAGAGTGACCCCTGCTTGACAGCAACCTGACAAGAGGTACATTGTTGCGCACAGGGGCGCAACAATATCCCCTGCAACATCCCGGTCATGCGCTGGAGGGATGTGTTGCAATAACCACGTTGGCAAACATTGAATCACCACAAAGGCAAAGTTCTTTGCCTGATCACGCTGGATTCTGATAACCGGTGCGGCACAAGGTGCTGATGCCGGACTCACCGGAAGGACAACGGTTTCAGTGTCGTATCGGCTTCCATGATGTGGCTGTTTATTCTTGATTTCAATCAATGATATTAATCAGCCATTGCATGACCATGAATGCCATAGGTCACGATCATCTTAGATGGCTTAGCGATGTACTTTATTAATCACGATAAGGGAGCACGTTATGAACCACTCGAACAGAAAGATTGCGGGATTGCTGGTGGCGGCGGTATTGCCGTTCGCGGTCGGCAATGCCATGGCACAGACGGTCGGACACAGCGGCGGCATGGAAACGATCTACGAAAGCTCCGGCGGTTCACCACTTGGCAGCGTACCCATGCACCAGAACATCAATCCCAAAGCGCCGCCGATGACTGAAGCGGAGTTCACCCGTGGCAAGGAGATCTACTTCCAGCGCTGCGCCGGCTGTCACGGTGTGCTGCGCAAAGGGGCGACCGGCAAGCCGCTGACCCCGGACATCACGCTGGATCGCGGCTCCGAATACCTCAAGGTGTTCATCCACTATGGTTCTCCGGCGGGCATGCCCAACTGGGGCACATCGGGCGAACTGACCGAAGCGGAAGTCGACCTGATGGCACGCTACGTGCAGCAGGAACCGCCCACGCCCCCCGAGTACGGCATGAAGGAGATGGAGGCCTCGTGGAAGGTGCTGGTGCCGCCGAACAAGCGTCCGACCCGGCAGATGAACAAGCTCAACCTGAAGA
This sequence comes from Gallionellaceae bacterium, assembly GCA_003445795.1. Lineage (GTDB taxonomy): Bacteria > Pseudomonadota > Gammaproteobacteria > Burkholderiales > Gallionellaceae > Sideroxyarcus. The sequence goes on along the minus strand of DMCN01000065.1, from coordinate 3,142 downwards.
ATCTGTTCTCGGTGACGCTGCGCGACGCGGGCAAGATCGCGCTGATCGACGGCGACAGCAAGAAGATCGTGACGATCATCAAGACCGGCTATGCGGTGCACATCTCGCGCATGTCCGCGTCGGGCCGTTACCTGTTCGTGATCGGCCGCGATGCGAAGATCGATCTGGTCGATCTGTGGTTGCCGACACCGGCTACTGTGGCCGAGATCAAGATCGGTCTGGAAGCGCGCTCGGTCGAAACCTCCAAGTACAAAGGCTATGAAGACAAGCTGGCGATAGCCGGGGCTTATTGGCCGCCGCAGTTCGTGATCATGGACGGCGATACGCTCAAGCCGCGCAAGATCGTGTCGACCCGCGGCATGACGGTGGACCCGCAGGAGTATCACCCCGAGCCGCGCGTCGCCTCCATCGTGTCCTCGCACTATCACCCGGAGTTCCTGGTCAACGCCAAAGAGACCGGCAAGATATACATGGTCAATTATTCCGATCTGAACAATCTGAAGATGACCGTGATCGATGCCGCGCGCTTCCTGCATGACGGCGGTTTCGATTCCAGCGGACGTTACATGATGGTGGCCGCCAATGCGTCCAACAAGATCGCGGTGGTGGATACCAAGGAAGACAAGCTGGCGGCACTGGTCGATGTGGGCAAGACGCCGCACCCCGGTCGCGGTGCCAACTTCGTCGATCCCAAGTACGGCCCGGTGTGGGCGACCGGCCACCTCGGCGACGAGACCATCTCGCTGATCGGCACCGACCCGGTCAAGCACAAGCAGCAGGCATGGAAAGTGGTGCGCACGCTCACCGGTCAGGGCGGCGGCTCGCTGTTCATCAAGACCCACCCAAAATCTCGCAACCTGTGGGTTGATACGCCGCTGAATCCGGATGCGGCACTGAGCCAGTCTGTGGCCGTGTTCGACATCAACCATCTGGAGAAAGGCTTCGTTGTGCTGCCGATCGCCGAATGGGCTCAACTGGGCGAGGGGGCGAAGCGTATCGTGCAGCCCGAGTACAACGCGGCGGGCGACGAGGTCTGGTTCTCGGTGTGGAGCGCCAAGGACAAGGAGTCCGCCATCGTGGTGGTGGACGACAAGACCCGCAAACTGAAAGCGGTGATCAAGGGGCCGGAGATCATCACGCCGACCGGCAAGTTCAACGTGTACAACACGCAGCATGATGTCTACTGACGCAGGAAGATGAATCGGATGGGCAAGGGCGGGGCGACCCGCCCTTTGTCAAAAAGATCACCGGAGTACAAGATGAGAACGTATGGCTATGGCGCATTGCTGGCATTGGGGCTGACCTGCGGCCATGCCGTGGCGGCAGAGGATGACTACCCGCGCGCGCTTGATGAAGTCGTGGTGACCGCGACCCGGGTGACGACATCGCTTGCCGATGCGCCAGCCGCGGTGTCGGTGGTCGACAGGAATGAGATCGAGGCGAAGAACGTCTCGCGGCTGGGCGATGCGCTCGATCAGGTGCCCGGTCTCTACCTGCGCGACGGCGCACTCGGTTCGTCGCAGGGGACATCGGGTACCAGCGGCATGTCGCTACGCGGCATCGACCAGAACAAGACGCTCATCCTGCTCGACGGACAGACCTTGCAGGATGGCCGTTCGGGCAAGGTGAACTGGCGCATCCCCTTCGTCGAAGAGATCGAACGGGTCGAAGTCGTTCCCGGCGCGTTCTCATCCTTGTACGGCAGCAATGCCATCGGCGGCGTGGTCAGCGTCATCACCAAGCAGCCGGTCAAACACGAGCTCACCGTCAAGGTGAAAAAAGGTTGGCAGGATGCGGGCGGCGAAGATGCCAGCGTGTACTGGCGCGAAAGATTGAGCAACGGATTCGGCGTCGTGGTCGGCTATGGTCAGCAGAACCGTGACAGCTATGTGAACGATTTCGTCGTCAGGACACCGACTATCGGTGCGGGCGGCACGCCGGTCACCGGCGCGCAGCCGATCACCACCCGGGACGGCAGTGCGGCTTATCTGGTCGGCGACAAGGGAGCGGCCCCCTGGGATTCGACCAGTGCCACGGCCAAGCTGTTCTATTTCCTGAACGAGCGCGACAAGTTCTACACCGGCATCGCGCATCAGGACATCGATCAGGGCTATACGCATTTCAATACTTATCTGCGGGATGCTGGCGGTGCGCCGGTGTCGGTCGGGCCGGTGGATATCGATGGTCAGTTCGTCAGCTTGAGCGAATCCAACTTCGTCAACAACTCGCCGTTGCACGAGGCGGCGACGCGCTATTTCGTCGGCTATGACGGCACGCTGGGCGAAGGCCATCTGCTCAAGGTCGACCTCGCGAAGATAGACCGCGCCTACAGCTTCACCCAGGCCGGGGCGACGGCCACCTGGGACGGCGGCGCGGGGTCGCTGACCGACACGCCGAACAGCGGCATCGACGGCACGGTGCAGCTGAGTTTCCCGCTGGGCACCGATCAGTTCATGGTCACGGGGATATCGCTGCACCGCGACTATGCCAACCAGACATCGTATGCGCTGAGCGACTGGCGCAATCCGGATACGCGCACCGCGGTGAACGGCGGCTACAACGGTCACTCGATGACGAGCGCACTCTTCGTGCAGGATGAGATACAGCTTGCCGATGCGCTCAAGGTGTATCTGGGCGGACGGCTGGATCGTTGGGAGACGCGGGGCGACAATTTCAAGAACACGGCACCGGCTGGTGCGACCGTTTTCCCGGCGCGCACGGTTTCCGCGTTCAGTCCGAAACTGTCCGCGGTTTATCAGGCCGGTAATGCATCGACATTGCGATTCTCCTACGGCAGGTCGTTCCGCGCGCCGACCAACGAGGATATGTACACCACCTCGACCATCAACGGCCTGACCACCCAGGGCGATCCCAATTTGCAACCCGAACGCGGGACGACATGGGAGCTGGGTGGCGAGATGCGCTTTGCCGAAAATGGCAAGGCGACAGCGACGTATTTCGAGAACGAATTGAGTAGCCTGATCTACCTGAAGCAGATCACGCCGCTGGTGCTATCGCAACGCATCAATGCCGGAAAGGCAAGAGTGCGCGGCATCGAATTGGCGGTGACGGGCAGAGCTGCGGACTGGCTGGTGCTGGATGCGAACTACTCCTATATCGATTCGGAGATGCTGGAGAACAC
>DMCN01000022.1 GCA_003445795.1 Gallionellaceae bacterium | reverse complement strand
TCCATTGGGCATCGGTTTTGGGTACATTTTATGCGTCCTACGCCCGCTGTGCGGTAACGATACAAACTCATCCAGGGCTAGCGTCTCCCATAAAGCTCCTTGATTTGCGCGGCAAATTGCTGCGCAATTTCGGTGCGCTTGATCTTCAGGGTCGGCGTCAGCAGACCATTTTCAACGCTCCAGGGCTCGCGCAGCAGCAGCACACGGTTCACCCTGGCATAGCCCGGAAAACCGCGCAGGTTGCGCGCGACGCGCCTCAATATTTTGGCCTCGACGCGGCTGTCGTTAAGCGCTTCCGGTATGTCGGCGCGGATGCCGATCTCCCGCGCAAAATGCTGCCATGCCTCATTATTGAGCACCGCCAGCACGACCAGGTACGGATGCGCCTCGCCGAACACCATCACCTGATCGAACAGCGGATCGTGCAGCAGCGCGAGTTCCATGTCGGTCGGCGGCACTTTTTCGCCGTTCGACATCACGATGATGTCCTTGATGCGCCCGGTGATGTAGATGTGCCCGGAATCGGAGATATGCGCGACATCGCCGGTATTCAGCCAGCCTTCGCTGTCTATCATGTCGCGCGTCACCTCCGGGTTGTTCCAGTAGCCCAGCATCACGTTCGGCCCCTTCACCAGCAGCGCGCTCTGCTCGCCGAGGCGCACTTGCACATCGCGGATCGGCTGGCCGACGCTGTCGGGAAAATTATTCTCCAGGCGGTTGCCGCTGATCACCGGGCTGGTTTCGGTTAGGCCGTAACCCTGCACCACTGGCAGCCCCAGAGCGATGAACACGCGCGAGATCTCCGGCGCGAGCGCCGCGCCGCCGCTGACCGCCACGCGCAGCCTGCCGCCGAGGCGATCCAGCACTTTCTGCGCGACCAGCTTCTGCAGCAGCGGCCACAGCAGAAACGACGCTTTCCACGGGCCGCGCCCCTGCTCCTGCTCGAAACGCGCCCAGCCGGTTTCCACCGCCAGGTGAAACAGCCAGCGCGCCAGCGGCGAGCCTTCGTCCAGTTTGGCGCGTATCGCCGCATACATGCGCTCGTAGATGCGCGGCACGGAAATCAGGATGGTCGGGCGGATGGTTTGCAGGTCTTCGGCCAATTGCGGAATGGAGCGCGCGAAGGCAACCGTGGAGCCGGTCATCACCGGCAGGTAATAACCCAGCGTGCGCTCGAAGGTATGCGACAGCGGCAGGAACGACAGCAGCAGGTCGTCGCCGCGCACCGCGATGATGTCCATGCTCGCATGAGCGTTGGAGAGAATATTGATGTGGCTGAGCATCACGCCCTTAGGGCGGCCCGTGGTGCCGGAGGTGTAGACGATGGTGGCCAGTTCGTTCGGGTCGCTGACCAGATGGCGGAAGCCCGCGCTCTGTTCCGGCAACCACTCGTCCACGCTGCGCAGGCGCTCGTCGTTGTCGCCTTCGGGCGGCGCGCGCAGGGTGACGATACGGGTGAGCGAGTCGATGTCACTGCAGGCCTCGTGCAGCGGATGCCAGTGCGTCGCGTTGTCGATCAGCAGCAGCTTTGCGCCGGAGTCCTGCAGCACATACGCGACGTTCTCCGGGCGATCGTTGACGTACAGCGGCACGCTGACCAGTCCCAGGCCCAGCGCGGCCTGGTCGAACACCACCCACTGCGGGCAGTTCTTCAGCATGATGGCGACGCGGTCGCCGGGGCGCAGTCCCTCGCGCTCCATCGCCGCCTGCCAGCGCGCGATCTCGTGTTCCATCTCGCGCCAGCTCAGTTCCTGCCATTCACAGCGGTGTTCGTCGAAATGGCGGTAGGCGATCCTGTCCGGCGAGCGGCGCACGCGCTCGGCAAACAGGCCGTCAAGCGTGACGGCGACATCCTCCGCGATGAGGTCGGTCCTGGCGTGCATGTGTTCTCCCTGACTGGCGCTTTTTTATTTGTTGTTGCTTATATCCGGCCATTGCTACGAATTGATGACACGGCGCGACGATGCGGGATCAGAACTCGACCGAGGGCCGGAACACCAGCGTGGTGGTGTTGCCGCGGTTGTCCCTGAGCGCGCCGGAATATTCGTTCGGGCTGCTCCACACGAAACCGATGTCCAGCGTCGGCGTGTAGCTCCATCCCGCCACCGGCACTTTCTTGCCGGCGATCAGTTCCAGTCGCACCATCTCGCCTCCGTGTTGCAGGAAGTGAGCGCGCAGGTTGTAATTGGTGTTCTCCAACCATTCCATGAAGGAATAGCGGAAATCGAGGTTGCTGCGGAACAGGCTGATGTAGGTGACGTCGTTGACGTCCTTGTTGTGGTTGAAACGCCCGCCGACGCGGAAGCTCCATGACAGGCGCTCGTCGGGATAGTCGATCTTGCCCTTGATCTTCCATTCGAACTCGAACCAGTCGTCCTTGATCAGCGTGTTGTCCTTGATGTGGCGGTTGCCCGCGCTGAGCAGATAGCCGGTGTAGCCGTAGTTGTTGCCGGGGCGGATATCTTTGGGGCGCTTCAGTTTCGCCACGTTGCCGAAGAACGCCGATACCGCCCAGGGCTCCTGGAAACCGACAGTGGCGGATTCGAACAGGTTGATGCCGCTGTGGCCGATCTCGCCCTGCCGGTACAGATTGGGGGAGCGCGCCTTGATAAATGCACTGGTGTAGGCGATCGGGTAGATGCTGGCCTCCAGCACCATGAAGCGCGGGATCAGCGAGCCCTCGATGAGGTCGCGGTAGATCACGGCCTCGCTGTCCGAGACGATGGAGGGAACGGGCTTGTCGGTGAGCGGGATGTTGTAGCCGACCGAGGTGTAGTAGGGGTCGGCCTCGAACACCAGTTCGGATTTGCTTACCTCACCCATTGGCGCCGCTTCCGCCTTGGGGGCATCGGGGTGGGCCTCCTCGGCGGTCGCCGGCAACGCGAAGGCGCAGAGCGCGGCGGCGATGCAGACGAGGCGAAGGTGGGCGGAAGGGGAAGGCATGGGGCGGGATTCTAACTGTTGTGGCCCGCGCTTAAAAGCGTGAGAGAATTTCGACCCCAAAGGAGATCCGTCTTGAAAAAACTCACATTCAGCGGCCTGGCCGACCTCGGCCGGCAAGCCCAACAGTCGCCGCGCCTGCGCGCCAATTCCAACCTGCATACCGAACTGAGTGACCCCATCCAACGTCTGGCTATTGCCATGGAGCCGGACACGCTGATCTTTCCGCACCGTCATCCGCATACCTGGGAAGTGCTGACCCCGCTGCGCGGACGCTTCACCGTGCTGGAGTTCGACGATGCCGGCAAGGTCACCGGGCGTGCCGAACTGGGGGAAGACACCCATGTGGTGGAGATCCCGGCGGGCGGTTGGCATGCCGTGCTGTCGCGCGATGTCGGCGCGGTCATCTTCGAAGTGAAGCACGGACCTTATGCGCCCATCGCCGAGGCCGATATCGCGGTCTGGGGCAAGGGGCGTAGCGCTGCCGAGCTGAACGCCTGGTACGCCAAGGCTCAGGTCGGCGACAAGCTCGCCTAGGCTTATTTCACGAAGCCCTTGCCGCGCAATGTCTCGATGATCTCGGGAATCACGCCCGGATCGTCGATGGTCGACGGCACGTTGTATTCCTTGCCGTTGACGATGCCGTTCAGTGTCTTGCGCAACGTCTTGCCCGAGCGCGTCTTGGGCAGGCGTTTCAGGATCACGGTGTCCTTGTAGCAGGCGATGGCGCCGATGTTCTCGCGGATGCGGCTGACCAGTTCCTTCAGCAGCGCCTCTTCGGTGATGGTCGCGCCGGATTTCAGCACCACCAATCCCATCGGTATCTGGCCTTTCAGCTCGTCGTCGCGCGCGATGACGGCGCACTCGGCCACCGCCGGATGTCCTGCCACCACTTCCTCGATCTCACCGGTGGAGAGACGGTGTCCCGCCACATTGATCACATCGTCCACGCGGCCCATCACGAACACATAACCCTCGTCGTCGATGTAGCCGCCGTCGCCCGTGGTGTAGTAACCGGGCAGGAAGCTCAGATAGCCGTCGCGGAACTTGTTGTCGTCGCCCCAGATGCGGTTCAGGCAGGAAGGCGGCAGCGGCAGCTTGATGGCGATGTAGCCCTGTTCGTTGCGCGCCAGTTGCTTGCCGTTCTCGTCCAGGATGCGCACGTCGAAGCCTGGGGTGGGCAGGGTGGAGGAGCCGAGCTTCACCGGTTTCGGTTCCACGCCCCACAGGTTGGCGGTGATGCCCCAGCCCGTTTCAGTTTGCCACCAGTGATCCACCACCGTCTTGCCGCTCTTTTCGGTGAGCCATTCCTGCGTCGGCGGATCGAGCCGCTCGCCCGCGGAGAAGATGACCTGCAAACTGCTCAAGTCATAGGGCTTCATCAGCAAAGCATCGGGATCTTCCTTCTTCACCGCACGGAACGCGGTGGGCGCGGTGAAGAACGACTTCACCTTGTATTCGGAGATGATGCGCCACAGCGCGCCCGCGTCCGGCGTCATGATGGGTTTGCCTTCATAGACGATCGTGGTGCAGCCGTGCAGCAGCGGGCCGTACACGATGTAGGAGTGTCCCACCACCCAGCCCACGTCCGACGCCGCCCAGAACACATCGCCGGGCTCGACGTTGTAGATCGCCTTCATGCTGTAGTTGAGCGCGACCGCATGGCCGCCGTTCTCGCGCACCACGCCTTTCGGTTTGCCCGTCGTGCCGGAGGTGTAGAGGATATAGAGCGGGTCGCTGCCTTTCACCGGCGTGCAGCCGACCGCTTTCGCTTTCGCCAGCAAAGTGGCCCAGTCGTGGTCGCGCCCGGCGATCATGCTCGCGCTCGCTTGCGGCCGTTGCAGCACCACGCAGCTCTGCGGCTTGTGCCTGGCCAGATCGAAGGCTTTGTCCACCAGCGGTTTGTACTCGATGACCTTCTTCACCTCGATGCCGCAGGAGGCGGTCATGATGACTTTGGGCATGGCATCGTCGATGCGCACTGCCAGTTCGGGCGGCGCGAAACCGCCGAACACCACCGAGTGGATCGCGCCCAGCCGCGCCACCGCCAGCATGGCGACCACGGCTTCGGGGATCATCGGCATGTAGATGATGACGCGGTCGCCCTTGACCACGCCAAGGTCGGCCAGCATGCCCGCCGTGCGCGCGACCTCGTCGGTCAGCTCGGCATAGGTGATCTTTCTCTTGGTATCGGTGACGGGAGAGTCGTAGATGATCGCGGTCTGGTTGCCGCGGCCGTTCTTCAAGTGATAGTCCAGCGCCATATAGGCGGTGTTCATCTCGCCGTCGGCGAACCAGTGGCCGATGCCGTCGGCATCCTTGCTCAAGATCTGTTGGGGGAACTTGTACCACTCCAGGGCGTTCGCCTGGTCGCGCCAGAAGCCCTCTGGATCTTGCATCGAACGGTCATACTCTGATTGGTAACTCATCTCGACTCCTCCCTTTGTTTCGTCATTCCGGCGGAGGCCGGAATCCAGTCAATCAAACAATCCACTTGCGCAGCAAGACAAAAGCTAAAAGGCATGTTGAATAAACCCGCTGGATTCCGGCCTTCGCCGGAATGACGGTGTATTCATCGTCCCTTTAAAAAACATCGCCGGGAACACGTACCCAGCCTTCCATCAACACCCGCGCGCTGCGGCTCATGGTGACTTTCTCGACCTTCCACTCGCCACTGTCCTTGCTGGCAGCAGCGCCGACTCGCAAGGTGCCGGAGGGATGGCCGAACTTCACCACGTCGCGTTCACCGCCGCCCGCCGCCAGATTCACCAGCGTGCCGGGAATCGCGGCTGCCGTGCCGATGGCAACCGCTGCCGTGCCCATCATGGCATGGTGCAGTTTACCCATCGACAGCGCCCGCACCAGCAGATCGATTTCGGCAGCACTGATCTTCTTGCCGCTGGAGGCGACATGATCAACCGGTGGCGCAACAAAAGCGACCTTCGGGGTATGTTGGCGGGTCGCGGCTTCTTCCGGGGTTTTGATCAGCCCCATGCGCAATGCGCCCGCCACGCGGATCTTCTCGAAACGCGCCAGCGCTGCCGGATCGGTATTGATGGCTTCACGCAGTTCGGTACCGGTGTAACCGATATCCGCCGCATTCACGAACACGGTCGGGATGCCGGCGGTGATCATGGTGGCCTTGAAGCTGCCGACACCCGGCACTTCCAGCTCGTCGACCAGATTGCCGGTGGGGAACAGGCTGCCGCCTTCTTCACTGTCATCGGAGGGATCCATGAATTCCAGCACGATCTCGGCTGCCGGGAAGGTCACGCCATCCAATTCAAAATCGCCGGTCTCCTGTACCTGCCCGTAGCGGACCGGTACATGGGCGATGATGGTCTTGTTGATGTTGGCCTGCCAGATGCGCACGGTGCAGAAGCCATCCTGCACCAGGCGCGCGGCATCGATATATCCGGCATGAATCGCGAAAGCGCCTGCACCGGTGGACAGGTTGCCGCAGTTGCCGCTCCAGTCGACAAAGTCTTTGTCGATGGAGACCTGGCCGTAGAGGTAATCCACGTCATGACCGGGGCGTGTGCTTTTCGACAGGATCACGCACTTGCTGGTGCTGGAGGTCGCGCCGCCCATGCCGTCGATCTGCGCGGCATAGGGGTCGGGGCTGCCGATCACGCGCTGGAACAATTTGTCACGCGCCTTGCCCGGCACCTGCGCCGCTTTCGGCAGATCTTCCAGCCGGAAGAACACGCCTTTCGATGTACCACCGCGCATGTAGGTGGCGGGGATTTTGATTTGCGGTGCGTTAGACATCATGCCGCTCCTTCGAGGAAGTCCTGCGCGAAGCGTTGCAGTACACCGCCCGCATTGTAGACACGTACTTCAGCGGCGGTATCCAGACGGCAGGTGACCGGGATGCGCACCGAAGCACCATTCTTGCGATGCATGATCACGGTCAGGTTGGCGCGCGGTGTGATGCTGCCTTCCACATCAAAAGTCTCGGTACCGTCGATGGCGTAGGTCTTGCGGGTATCGCCCGCCTTGAACTCCAGCGGCAGCACGCCCATGCCGACCAGGTTGGTACGGTGGATGCGCTCGAAACCTTCGGCCACGATGGCTTCCACACCGGCCAGCCGCACGCCTTTGGCAGCCCAGTCACGCGACGAGCCCTGGCCGTAGTCGGCACCGGCCACGATGATCAGGTTCTGCTTGCGACCCATGTAGGTCTCGATGGCTTCCCACATGCGCATCACCTTGCCGTCCGGTTCGACGCGGGCGAGGGAACCCTTTTTCACTTGGCCATCGACCACAGCCATTTCGTTGACCAGCTGCGGATTGGCGAACGTGGCGCGTTGCGCGGTCAGGTGGTCACCACGGTGCGTCGCATAGGAGTTGAAGTCCTCTTCCGGCAGGCCCATCTTCGCCAGGTATTCACCGGCGGCAGAGTCGAGCAGGATCGCGTTCGACGGCGACAGGTGGTCGGTGGTGATGTTGTCCGGCAGTACTGCCAGCGGACGCATCCCCTTCATGGTGCGTTCACCGGCCAGCGCGCCTTCCCAATACGGCGGACGCCGGATGTAGGTGGACTGCGGACGCCAGTCGTACAACGGGCTCTTCGCCGCTTCAATCACGCCCAGATCGAACATCGGGAGATAGACTTGCTTGAACTGTTCCGGCTTCACGCACGCAGCAACGACGGCGTCGATCTCCTCGTCGGAAGGCCAGATGTCTTTCAGTGTCACCGGCTTGCCTGACTTGTCAGTACCCAGTGCATCCTGCTCGATGTCGAGGCGCACCGTACCCGCGATCGCGTAAGCAACGACCAACGGCGGGGAAGCCAGGAAGGCCTGTTTCGCATACGGGTGGATACGACCGTCGAAGTTGCGGTTGCCGGACAGGACGGCGGTGGCGTACAGGTCGCGGTCGATGATCTCCTGCTGGATCTTGGGATCGAGCGCGCCGGACATGCCGTTGCAGGTGGTGCAGGCGAAGCCGACGATACCGAAGCCCAGTTTTTCCAGTTCCGACAGCAGGCCCGCTTCTTTCAGGTACAGCTCGGCGACTTTGGAGCCGGGCGCGAAAGAAGTCTTGACCCAGGGCTTGCGCAGCAGGCCCAGCGCGTTGGCTTTCTTGGCCAGCAGCGCTGCCGCAACCACGTTACGCGGGTTGGATGTGTTGGTGCAGGAAGTGATGGCAGCGATGATGACGGCACCATCCGGCATCAGACCTTGCTTTTCTTCAACCTTGCCTGCTGCCAGCTTCGCTTCGTCGGCAATGCCGCGCTCGTGCAGGGCAGAAGTCGGCAGACGACGGTGCGGATTGGATGGGCCCGCCATGTTGCGCACGACGCTGGACAGATCGAATTCCAGCACACGCTCGTAGTCGGCGGCAACCATCTGGTCTGCCCACAGACCGGTGGTCTTTGCGTAGTTCTCCACGAGGGCGACCTGCTCGGGCTCGCGGCCGGTCAGCTTCAGGTAGGTGATAGTCTGCGCGTCGATGTAGAACATCGCCGCCGTCGCGCCGTATTCCGGGCACATGTTGGAGATGGTCGCGCGGTCGCCGATGCTGAGGCTGTCCGCACCTGTGCCGAAGAATTCCACCCAGGCACCGACCACTTTTTCCTTGCGCAGGAACTCGGTCAGCGCCAGCACGATGTCGGTCGCGGTGATGCCGGGCTGGCGCTTGCCAACCAGTTTCACGCCGACGATGTCCGGCAGGCGCATCATGGAAGGCAGGCCCAGCATGACTGTTTCGGCTTCCAGACCGCCGACGCCGATGGCGATCACGCCGAGGGCATCGACGTGCGGGGTGTGCGAGTCGGTACCCACGCAGGTATCGGGGAAGGCCACGCCTTCGCGGGCCTGGATGACCGGGGACATCTTCTCCAGATTGATCTGGTGCATGATGCCGTTACCGGCTGGGATCACGTCCACGTTCTTGAACGCAGTCTTGGTCCACTCGATGAAGTGGAAGCGGTCTTCGTTGCGACGGTCTTCGATCTCGCGGTTCTTGCGGAACGCATCCTTGTCGAAACCGGCAGCTTCGACGGCCAGCGAATGGTCGACGATCAATTGGGTCGGCACCACCGGGTTGACCAATGCAGGGTCGCCGCCTTGTTCGGCGATCGCGTCACGCAGACCGGCGAGGTCGACCAAGGCGGTCTGGCCGAGGATGTCGTGGCACACCACGCGGGCGGGATACCACGGGAAGTCGAGGTCGCGCTTGCGTTCGATCAGTTGCTTCAGCGCATCGGTCAGTTCATCCGGTTCGCAGCGGCGCACCAGTTGTTCTGCCAGCACTTTGGAAGTGTAGGGCAGCTTGGCATAAGCGCCGGGCCGGATGGCTTCGACGGCCGCACGGGTGTCGAAGTAGTCCAGCTTGCTCCCGGGCAAAGGCTTACGGTATTGGCTATTCATAAAGTCCTTCTTTGCTTTTCTTAAGCGCGCTCAGCCAATGGCACCCACTTCAGATTCTCCGGCCCGACATAGTTCGCGCTCGGGCGGATGATCTTGCCGTCGGCGCGCTGTTCCATCACGTGCGCGCCCCAGCCGGTGACGCGCGAGATCACGAACAGCGGGGTGAACATCTCGGTCGGCACGCCCATCTGGTTGTAGGACACGGCGGAGAACCAGTCGAGGTTGGGGAACATCTTCTTCAGGTCCCACATCACCGTCTCCAGACGCGCGGCGATATCGAACATCAGCATGTTGTCGTTCTCTTTGGACAGGCCCTGCGCCACGCGCTTGATTACCTCGTTGCGCGGGTCGGCGATGGTGTAGACCGGATGGCCGAAGCCGATGACGATCTCCTTGCGGCCCACGCGTTCGCGGATGTCCGCTTCCGCCGCGTCCGCACTCTGGTAACGGCTCTGGATGCGGAACGCTTCCTCGTTGGCGCCGCCGTGCTTGGGGCCGCGCAACGCGCCGATGGCACCGGTGATGCAGGAGTAGATGTCGGAGTTGGTGCCCGCGATCACGCGTGCGGTGAAGGTGGAGGCGTTGAACTCATGCTCGGCATACAGGATCAGCGAGGTGTGCATCGCGCGCACCCACGAGGCCTTGGCCGGTTTGCCGTGCAGCAGGTGGAGGAAGTGGCCGCCGACGGAATCGTCGTCGGTCTCCACATCGATGCGTTTGCCGTTGTGGGTGAAGTGATACCAGTACACCAGCATCGAGCCGAAGCTGGCCATCAACCTGTCGATGATCTCTTTGGTCTTGGCCGGCTCGTGCGCTTCCGCTTCCTGTTCCACCGTGCCCAGCACCGAGCAGCCGGTGCGCATCACGTCCATCGGGTGCGCGTTGGCGGGCAGGGCTTCCAGCGCCTGCTTCACCGCCTGCGGCAGACCGCGCAGTTTCTTCAGCTTGGCCTTGTAGGCCTTCAGCTCTGCTGCGTTCGGCAGCGTGCCGTGGATCAGCAGATGCGCGATCTCCTCGAATTCGGCCTGCTCGGCAAAATCGAGGATGTCGTAACCGCGATAGTGCAGGTCGTTGCCGGTGCGGCCGACCGTGCAGACCGCGGTGTTGCCCGCCACCGTGCCGGAGAGGGCGACGGATTTCTTGGGCTTGGGTAGTGTGCTTTCTTCTGCCATGTTTTGCTCCCTTCAGTACATTGTCCTAAATCCGTTCGGCCTGAGCCTGTCGAAGGCTCAACACGAACGGCCTGATTATTCCGCACCCTTCTCAGCAAACAACCGATCCAGTTGCTGCTCGTAGGCGTGATAGCCGAGATAGTCGTAAAGTTCCATGCGTGTCTGCATCGTCGGCACCACGTTCTGCTGTGTGCCGTCGGCGAGGATGTGCTGATACACATTCAGCGCGGCTTTGCTCATCGCGCGGTAGGCAGAGAGCGGATACAGCACCAGCTTGATACCCACGCCTGCCAGTTCGGTGGTGGTGAACAGCGGCGTCGCGCCGAACTCGGTGATGTTGGCCAGCACCGGCACCTTCACTGTCTTGGTGAATTCGGCGTATTGCTCCAGCTTGGTCATCGCCTCGGGGAAGATCATGTCCGCACCGGCCTCGACGCAGGCGTGCGCGCGGTCGATGGCGCTCTGCATGCCTTCCACCGCCAGCGCATCGGTACGCGCCATGATGACGAAGCTGCTGTCGGTGCGCGCATCCACGGCGGCCTTCACACGGTCCACCATCTCGCCCAGCGGCACGATGGCCTTGTTGGGGCGGTGGCCGCAGCGTTTCTGCATCACCTGGTCTTCGATATGGAAACCTGCCGCGCCGGCCTGTGCCACTTCGCGGGTGGCGCGCGCGATGTTGAAAGCGCCGCCCCAGCCGGTGTCGACATCCACCAGCAGCGGCAGGTCGCTCGCGGCGGTGATGCGGCGCGTGTCCTCGCATACATCGTGCAAGGTGGTGATGCCGAGATCGGGGATGCCCAGCGAGGAAGCGGCCACGCCGCCGCCGGAAAGATACAGCGCCTTGTGGCCGCTCTTCTGCGCCAGGATGGCACAGTAGGCGGTGACGGCACCGACGACCTGCAAGGGATGGTTGTCTGCGACGGCTTGGCGCAGTTTGTTGCCGGGGGTGAGTGATGTCTGCTTCATTCTTGGTTCTCCACTAAATTCAAAATTCCGTCATTCCGGCGCAGGCCGGAATCCAGTGCTGTTATTCAATATGCAGTTGGTTTTGTCCGCTACGCGGAATCGTTGTTTCTGCTGGATTCCGGCCTGCGCCGGAATGACGGTTAATAGAGCTCACGCCGCTTGCTCCTCTATATCGATCATTTCGCTGATGCTGCGCCAGGCACCCTGGATGTGGCGACGCATCAATAGTTCAGCCAGTTCGCCGTCGCGCTGTCGCAATGCGTCGACGATCTGGCGGTGCTGGTTGAGTGCGGGTTTGGTGCGTTGGGCGTTGCGGCTGGTGCGGTAGCGGCACATGCGCAGCAACTGGTATTGCTCGCTGCCGAGCATGTCCATCAGCATCTGGTTGCGGCTGCCGCGCGCGATCTGGAAATGGAAGTCCAGGTCGCCCTCGCTCTGCGCGTACAACTTGCCGCCCTGTTTCTTGATCTGTTCCTCGTGGCGGTCGAGCAGGGCGCCCAACTGCGCGATCTCGTCGTCGGTCATCTGCGCGGCGGCGAGGCGGCAGGCCATACCCTCCAGTGCTTCGCGCACGCCGTAGAGGTCGGACAGCGTCTTGCGGTCCAGTACCACCACGCGCGCCCCGGCATTCGGGATGCGCTTCACCAGACGCATGCCTTCGAGATGACGCAGTGCTTCGCGCAGCGGGCCGCGGCCCATGCCGAAGCGTTCGGCCAGTTCGGCCTCGTTCAGCTTCTGGCCCTGTTCCAGCTCGCCCGTGACGATGCTGTGCGCCAACCGGTGTGCGGCTACGTCAGCAAGGGTGCCTTGTTCTGGAACTTTGACTAGCATCGAAATACTCCGATTGTCGACAATCTGGCGTAATCCTAGCACCGAAAACGCCAATAATCACAATTAAATTTGATTATGTCGACATAAAGAAGGGGTGATTGATGTTCTGAACAGCGGCTGCGGATGCAGTAACATCGGCGCAAACCAGCATGGATCATTGATAGTTATGAAGACACTGCTCAAGGCGATACACGCCGGACGATGGCTGTTGCTGCTTGCCCTGCTGCCCGGCGCGGGGGCCTTTGCCGCCGAGGGGCAGGCCGATATCGAAGTCTTCGTGCGCGACGGCTGCCCGCACTGCGCCGAAGCCAAGGTGTTCCTGGCCAAGCTGCAACAGGAACAACCGCGCCTGCGCATCGACCTCCGCGATGTCGGCCGCGAGCCTGCCGCGCTGGCGCGCCTGCAACAGCTCGCCACCCAAAATAAAGCTCAGCCGCGCGTGCCTGCGTTCGCGGTCGGCGCTCAGTTCATCGTCGGCTATTCCCAAGAGGCATCCACCGACCGACTCATCCGCGACAGTCTGCTGCGCGCGCAACCGGCAAGCCCGCAGAGCGCTGCCGCCGCGAGTTGCGAAGCCGAAGACAGTTACAGCTGCACTTTCGAAACGCCGCAACCCGAGACCTTCACGCTCGAGTTCCTCGGCCGCACGCTCTCGCTCGATCAGGTCGGCCTGCCGCTGTTCACCGTCGCGATGGGCCTGCTCGACGGTTTCAATCCCTGCTCGATGTGGGTACTGCTGCTGATGATCTCGCTGCTGGCGCCGCTGAACGACCGCCCGCGCATGTTCGCTGTCGCGGGCACCTTCATCGCCGTGCAGGGCATCGCCTATTTCCTGTTCATGGCGGCTTGGCTCAATCTGTTCCTGCTGATTGGCCTGTCGCGCGGTTCCGAGATCGTCATCGCCGCGCTGGCGCTGCTGGCGGGCGCGCTCAATCTCAAAGACAGCTGGCGTTTCGGGCAGGGTGTCTCGCTCTCCATCCCCGCATCCGCCAAACCCGGCATCTACGCGCGCATGCGCCGCGTGCTGCATGCCGACAATCTCAGCGCCGCGCTGCTGGGCACCGTGCTGCTGGGCGTGCTGGTGCAGATCGTCGAGCTCATGTGCACCTCCGGTTTCCCCGCACTGTTCACGCGCATCCTCACACTGCGGCAACCGGACGAACTGGGCTATTACGCCTACCTGCTGCTGTACGACGCTGCCTACATGTTCGACGACGTGATCATCCTCACCATCGGCATCGTCACACTCAGCCAGCACCGTTTGCAGGAGAGGGAAGGGCGCTGGCTCAAACTGGTCAGCGGTCTGGTCATGGTGGGGCTGGGTATCTACCTGCTGCTGCCGCACTAAAGCGTACCTTCGGCCCGGCCCGATAGTGCTTATACTGCGCCCATGCAGGCGCGAATCCTTATTCGTGAGCACATACCAGAAAGGTTCGCCATGAAAGACCGGATACGCCAGATCGTCGACCAGATCACCGCGCTCGAAGAAGAGCTCAACACCGCCCTGCAAGAAAATGGCGACCGTTTGCGCTTCCAGCTCGAAGGCAAACGTGTCATCTTCGAAAAGACCGTCAGGGACGCCCATCGCCGCGTCAAGATCGGCGTGCTGCGCTGGATCGTGACCGAGCGCCCGCAGAACTTCATCACCATGCCCATCATCTACGGTATGTCCATCCCCATGCTCGTGCTCGACCTGTTCCTCGGCTTCTATCAGTGGACCTGCTTTCCCGTCTACGGCATCCGCAAAGTGAAACGCGGCGATTACCTGGTGCTCGATCACCAGCATCTGGCCTATCTCAACTTCTTTGAAAAAGGTCACTGCATGTATTGCTCGTACGCGGTCGGCCTGATGGCCTACGCGACCGAGATCATCGCGCGCACCGAACAATACTTCTGCCCGATCAAACACGCCCGCAAGATACTCAGCGCCCATTCGCGCTACGCCAGTTTCATCGCCTACGGCGAGGCGGAGAACTACCATGCCAGGCTGGAAGAGTTTCGCAATGAGTTGGGCAAGGAAAAGGGCAAAGGCGAGCGGGGCAGTAAATAGACAATGGAGAATCCGGATGTTCTGGACCTACATCCTCCGCTGTAGTGACAACAGCTACTACACCGGCCACACCGACAACCTCGAGGCGCGCATCGGCTTGCACCAATCCGGCGAGTGTGGCGGCTACACCTCATCACGACTTCCTCTCCAACTCATCTGGTCGCAGGAATTCACCACGCGGGAAGAAGCGCTGTCGGCCGAGATGCAGATCAAGGGCTGGAGTCGGAAGAAGAAGGAAGCATTGATGCGAGGGGATTGGGGGGAGGTTTCGAGGTTGGCGGGAAACAGATCTCAAATTCGTTCACCCTGAACAAAACCGACGGAGTGTATTCCTCTATCGGCCCTGTCCAAGGACAGGATGGTTCGACAGGCTCACCACGAACGGGATTTAGTGGGGCCAAGGGAAACTCCAAACCCGTTCGGGCTGAGCCAATCTTTCCCCCGTTCGCCCTGAGCCTGTCGAAGGGTTGAACGGCGCGCCGCTCTATCCTCACTCCACCAACCTGAATTCCATCATGAACAAAGCCCCGCCCTCAGCTGCGTTGCGCAGGCTCACCTTGCCACCCCCGTGCGCCGCAGTCACCGCGTTGCACAAGGACATACCGAGACCGGTGGAGGATGGTTTGTTTGCCTGGGTCTCGGTGGGGTTGAGGCCGGGGCCGTCATCTTGCACGAAGAACGTCACGCTATCCGCCTCCTGCTCGAACCAGATGTCCACTTTGCTTGCCGCATAACGGATGGCGTTGTTGAGTGCCGATTCCAGCGCCAGGTCGAGCAGGTATTCGTCGAGCGTGGCGATGCCCTTGTGTCTCACGCCCGCCGCGATCTTGATTCTGTCCTCGTCCACGTTCACTTCGACGGCGCGGCCGTGCTTGCTGCCCATCGTCACCGACTGGCTGCCGGAGATCATGTCTTCCAGGAACTCCGTCAGTTCGATCTCGCCGAGGTTGGGAAGCAATCTGCCCTGTTCGTGTTTGTAGAGCGTGAGGAAACTGATCAGGCGGTTCTTCAGTTCGATGCAGCGCTGGTAGGCCTTGTGCGCCTCCTCGGGCATGTCGGGTCTGTGGTTGAGTTGTTCCAGGTCGGCCTCGAGCAGGGCCAGCGAGTTCTTGATGTCGTGGACTACCAGTACGGCGAGTGCTTGGTCCATCATTCCCCCGTCAGCTGATTGTAAAAACGATAAAAGCCCATCACCTTCTCGTTGTGCGGCACCAGCTTGTCCAGCGTCGCCAGATAGCCCTTGGCGCGTTCCTTCACCTCATCGTTCATGCCTTCCTGCTTCAGCCACAGCAGGTGCAGTTGCGCCGCGGCCAGCAAGGCTTCGAGGTTATCGGGCTGTATCTCCAGCGCTTCGAGGACTTTTTCGTAGGCGGGGTCGAACTGCGCCACGTGCATCGCCTTCTTCGCTTCTTCCACCAGCAGCAGAATGCGTTTCTGCCCGGCGTCGATGACCTCGTCGATCTTGTCGTGCTGGCCGGTGTCGATCATCGACTTGGTGACGTGGCGCGCGATGCGCTCGCGCTCCTCGCCGCTGGACTGCACCGCCTGGGTCAGCATCTTCATGCCGAGGATGGGGTCGCCCATCTTGAAGGCGGCCTTGCCGAGCATGTTCATCGCGGTGCTGTCGCTCTCCGGCGTCAGCAGCCGCTGCGATCTTTCCAGCAGCTTCTTCGCCTTCGCGGTGTCGCCCGCGTCGGCATAGGCCTGCGCCAGGATGGCGTTCTTGGAGATGCCGAACGAACCTTTCTCCTCGAATTTGCGCGCGCTCTTTTCCAGCGTCTGGATGGCGGCCTGGTGGTCGCCCATGTCGGTCTGAATCTGCGCCAGCGAAAGATAATCGTCGGGGCGCTCGGTCATCGAGCCGCCGGAGAGTTTGATCGCCGATTGGGAAAGCGTCTTTGCCTCGTCCAGCTTGCCCAGCAGAAAGGCCGACTCCGCTGTGGAACGGAAGCGCTTCGCGGTGGGCAATATCTTCGCGGACTGCTCCATCAACTGGTAGGCGCCGTCCTCGTCCTTCTGGATGCGCCGGATATCGGCCAGCAACTCGTACGCCGCGACATAGTTGGGGTTGTCCGCGATGATCTGCTTCGCCATCTCCTCGGCGGCCACCAGCTCGTTCATCAGCAAGCGCACGCGTGCGATGCCGATCTTCACCCACGGCACGTTGTCGCGCAGTGCCAGTGCCTGCTCGTAGGTCTTGAGCATGCCGGGGGTATCGCCCATGGCGTGTTGCGCTTCCGCCTTCAGTTTCAGCCCGGCCAGCAGCCAGCGCTCGTTGGTGGTCAGCGCCAGCAGCCGCTCGCATTCGCTCACCACCAGCGGGTAGTCCTTAGCGTCCATCGCGGTGAGCGCCGTCAGCAGGAAGTTGCGCCGGTCAAACAGCCGCTCCAGCCGCGCGCGCAGCTTCTTTTCGGGGCAGGGCTTCAGGATATAGTCGTCCGGCGCGAACTCGGCCGCATTGGCCACAAAGGCATATTCCGCTTCCGCCGTCACCATCACAAAGATAGTCTTGGCGCTGATCAGGTGCTCGTGGCGCAGATGCTCAAGGAAATGCTGGCCGGAACTGGCCTTGTTGAGGTTGTAGTCGCACAGGATGAGGTCGTAGCGGGTGATATCGAGCGCTTCCAACGCCTCATCGGCATCGGCCACGCACTTGACCGAATTCATGCCCATCCATTGCAGTTGCGAGCGCAACGCATGGCGCATCGCACCCATGTCGTCGATGACCAGCGCGGTCAGCTGGTCGAAGCGTATATATTCACTTTCGACGGAATCCTGCTTGCCGCCGATCATGCTCGCCATCGCGTTTGCGTCTGGACGTTCCTGCATCTCTCTCTCCATGCTGTGGCGGCGGGATACTTGGCCCGCTACCTTTTGCCACATGATAAACCCAAATCCTGCAGGTTGAGCCAAGCCATCTCCAAAACCCGTTCGCCCTGAGCCAATCTTTCTTCCGTTCGTCCTGAGCCTGTCGAAGGAACGGACGGCGCGCCGAGCTGAAAACATAAGGCAAATCGTAGGGTGGTCCCCATTAGTCTGGTGCGCCGTTCAACCCTTCGACAGGGTCAGGGCGAACGGGGTTGGGGTTGGGTGATTCTTCATTCCTGTGCCTATCCTTATTTCCGTTCGTCCTGAGCTTGTCGAAGGAACGGACGGCGCGCCGAACTGAAAACCTAAAGCAAGTCGTAAGGTGGACGCCCTTGGGCCCGGCACGCCGTTCAACCCTTCGACAGGCTCAGGGCGAACGGGGTTGGGGATTCGCTTAGCTCTGGCCGAACACATTTCTTCCCACCACCCCCACCCCAAACCCCTGTTTTAGCAGTTTTTACTTACCCCGCTTTCCGGTAAGCTACGCCCCTTCATCACCCCACCCAGAAAGCGCAATAAAAATGGTACAAGGCCAATACGTAATGTCCATGCTCCGCGTGAGCAAGATCGTTCCCCCCAAGCGTCAGATCATCAAGGATATCTCCCTCAGCTTCTTCCCCGGCGCCAAGATCGGCCTGCTGGGTCTGAACGGCTCGGGTAAATCCACCGTGCTGCGCATCATGGCGAAGCAGGACAAGGAATACGACGGCGAGGTGCAGCACCTGCCCGGCATCAAGATCGGCTACCTGCCGCAGGAGCCCGTGCTCGATCCGACCAAGACCGTGCGCCAGGAAGTCGAATCCGCCCTGGGCGAAGTGATGGAAGCGCAAACCAAGCTGGACGCGGTGTATGCCGCCTATGCCGAGCCGGATGCCGATTTCGACGCGCTCGCCGCCGAGCAGGCCCGCCTGGAAAACATCATCGCCGCAAGCGGTAGCGATGCCTCGCACCAGATGGAGATCGCCGCCGATGCGCTGCGCCTGCCGGAATGGGATGCTGTGGTCAAGAACCTTTCCGGCGGTGAGAAGCGCCGCGTGGCGCTGTGCAAGCTGCTGCTGGAAAAGCCCGACATGCTGCTGCTGGACGAACCCACCAACCACCTGGATGCCGAATCGGTGGAATGGCTGGAACAATTCCTCGTGCGCTTCCCCGGCACCGTGGTCGCCGTCACCCACGATCGTTACTTCCTCGACAACGCCGCCGAATGGATCCTTGAACTCGACCGCGGCCACGGCATCCCCTGGAAGGGCAACTACTCAAGCTGGCTGGAACAAAAGGGCGAGCGATTGGCGCAAGAGCAGAAACAACTCGACGCGCATTCAAAAGCGATGAAGCAGGAACTGGAATGGGTGCGCCAGAACCCCAAGGCGCGCCAGGCCAAATCCAAGGCGCGTATCGCCCGCTTTGAAGAACTCAATTCGCAAGAACACCAGGCGCGCAACGAAACACAGGAAATCTTCATCCCCGTCGGCGAACGTCTGGGTAACGAAGTCATCGAATTCGACGGCGTGAGCAAAGCCTATGGCGACCGCCTGCTGATCGACAACCTCAGCTTCAAGATCCCGCCCGGCGCCATCGTCGGCATCATCGGCCCCAACGGTGCGGGTAAATCCACCCTGTTCCGCATGATCACCGGCAAGGAAAAACCGGACAGCGGTGAAGTGAAGATCGGCCAGACCGTCAAGATCGCCTTCGTCGACCAATCGCGCGAAGGGCTGGAGAACGACAAGACCGTGTTCGATGCCATCTCCGGCGGCAACGAGATTTTGACCGTGGGCAAATACGAAACCCCGGCGCGCGCCTACATCGGTCGCTTCAACTTCAAGGGCGCGGACCAGGGCAAAATCGTCGGCCAACTCTCCGGCGGCGAACGCGGCCGCCTGCACCTGGCGCAGACCCTCATCTCCGGCGGCAACGTGCTGCTGCTCGACGAACCCTCCAACGACCTCGACGTGGAAACCCTGCGCGCNNCGCTGGTTCCTCGACCGCATCGCCACCCACATCCTCGCCTGCGAAGGCGATTCCAAGTGGATGTTCTTTGATGGCAACTATCAGGAATATGAGGCGGACAAGCGGAAGCGTTTGGGTGAAGAGGGCGCGAAGCCTAAGCGGATTCGGTATAAGCCGATTAGTCGGTAAGTTTATTGCTCATGCTTGGTCTAAAAATTAATGCTCGGAGGGCGATATGTCGCTAGTAAAGCTAAGTTATTCGGAATATGAGGACCAATCACAGAGTTGGGTGATTCAGGATGCAACATTTTCGGATATTAATTTAATTGTAGGAAAAAATTCTTCCGGCAAGACCAGATTACTGTCGGTGATTAGCTCATTTGCTAAATTGCTTTCAGGGCAGCAAGCGCCTTTCGAATCATGCAAATTTTCTGCAGTTTTAAGTTTAAATGGTAGCGAGTTTGTCTATGACATAAGTTTCAAAAATAGAGCGATTGAAAGTGAACGGTTAGTAATAGATGGCGAAGAGAAACTCGTTCGTGAACATGATGGTGCGGGCAAGATTTATTACGAGCTAGAAAAGAAATTTTTGGATTTCAAGCTGCCCCCTGACGCGATAGCAGCTGTGAATCGTCGAGATGAGAAGCAGCATCCATATTTAATGGATTTACATGCATGGGCAAATGGGGTTGTGATTTATTTATTTGGGTCCGAATTTGGTAAGGGGCTTGTTCTTGGCTTGACTGAAGCTGAATCGCTGTTCCGTAATCCCAACCCGCCGCTATTTGATGACCCCAATAACTTGGTTGGAATTTATTCATCAGCTTTTACAAGGTATGGTGAGGATTTTGACAAGGCGGTTATTGCGGACATGAAAGCGCTTGGATATTCATTGACTGATGTTGGCAGTGAAAATATTCAGACAATGATTAATGTCCCATTCTCGGCAATCTGCTTGTTTACTCAAGAAGAAGATTTGGGATTCAAGAATCCACAAATGCATATGTCACAGGGTATGTTTCGCGCGCTTGCACTTACTATTCATCTTAATGTTTGCGCCTTCTCCAAGAGCAAGAAGTTGATTCTTGTTGATGATATTGGTGAAGGCCTTGATTATGAGAGGGCTGTTGCAATAATCGATTTGTTGATTTTCAAGGCGCAAAATCACGGCATGCAGATTGTAATGACGAGTAATGATCGTTTTGTTATGAATAAAGTCCCACTTACATATTGGTCAGTGCTTAAACGTACTGGCGGTAATGTGAAGATGTTTAATGAGCGCAATTCGAAAGATAAATTCGATCATTTCAAATACATTGGCTTAAACAATTTTGATTTTTTTGCATCCGACTATTTTAGTGCTGAGATAGATGATGCCTAAAAAACTAGCTGTCTTCGTTGAGGGGTTAACTGAGCAGGAATTTGTAATTAGCTTGCTGAAAGAATTGGCGGGCAAACGTGGCGTTGCATTTAATATTCAGAAGCAGCACAAAGGACATCTTTCTTTGGTTGAGCTGCGTTCGCATCCTAATCCTGATGTTGAGGTCTTGATTGCCAATTGTGATACGGATAACCAAGTTAAATCCCAAATTGCAGATCAATACCAATCGCTATGCAATGCTGGTTATTCGCTAATTATTGGCCTTCGTGATGTACACCCGCTTGCGCATCAAGACATACCACGGTTACAAAAATATCTGTCAACAGGTTTGCCAAATGGTGGTGTGCCTATTCACTTGCATTTGGCTATTCTTGAAGTTGAGGCATGGTTCTTGGAGGAATTAACTCACTATGCGCGAATAGATCAAAATATTTCAAATACCGACTTAGTGGCTGGAGGTTTTGATTATGGAAAAGTTAGAGCTTGTGATCTTGGGCATCCGGCAATGATTTTGGACGAGATATATAAGCGTGCCGGAAAGCGTTACACAAAGAAAAGAAATCGAATTCAGCGAACAATTGATGCGTTGTCTTTCGAAGAAATGTACGTCAATGTCAGACAAAAATCTCAGTCGCTCGATGGCTTTGTCCATAGCCTAGAGATGGGTGTATTTTAAAGCTAATGGGGTCAGCATCGAAATAGTTTGCAAAGGGAGTAGATGTTGGAAACAAAACCTAAGCTACCTACCAATGATTGTGAAATGAATTCAAAGGGCCAACTATGAAGAAGCTAGCAATGCTTGCGTTATTTGTTTGTCTGACTGCCTGCGGTCAAAGTCCCGGGGTGATTGCAGGGACATGGCGCTCGACCGGAGCTGTTCCCATGACAATCCAGTTTAGAACTGGCGAGTACGAGATGATGGGCATGGTAGTTAAAGCCAAGTACGAAATTCACGGAAACGATATTCTTGTAACAGACGCAGATGGCCCTATGAAGGGTGTCGCAATTCACTATACATTGGTCAATCAGAACAAACTGCACTCCGCGTTCGTGGACTTAGTGAGGATGCAATAAAGAATCGAAGGGTTCGTGCTTGAATCAAAGGGTTTGCATCTCAAGCTAATGGGGTCAGCATCGCAATAGTGCTCAAGAAGTCGTGGGGTCAGGTCTAGATTTATAGCGCTACGTTTCTAGACCTGACCCTGAAATTTTGCTGACCCTGAAAATTTCTCGTTTCTAGACCTGACCCTGAAACTTTCTGAAATCAATTTCTAAGACTCAGATATGCCATGAAGCCAAAAAATCCATCCCCTTACGCTAGGCTGCGCCATCGGTTCCCTCCGTTCCCTCTTTATCGTTCTGATATCGAGGAAATCATTCATATTGCAGAGGGGCGTGAACTTGTTGTTAAGTTATCGGATGAAAACTATGAATTCGATAGCCTAGATGATCTTAAAGTGAATCGCGGGAAGCGGATAAAAAGGTTGATTTTGAATTTCGTGCCAAGCGATTCAACTTACGAATACATCGCCATTGATGTTGATGCCGACGGCATTACGCTAGTTGCAACCAGGAATGACAGATTAATTTCTGTTTGGCACGAAATTAAAGATGCGATCGGTAGCAAGCAGCCTTGGTATGCCAATTACTTGAAGCCATTTCCTTGGGGGCTTGGTGGGATGCTGCTCCTCATATTTTTTCCAAAACGTGAACAGTTAAACAATGGTGCAGAATGGGTTCTGCAACTTTGGGCTGGTCTGATGTTGCTTTGCTTTTTTATGAACGCCTTGTCTTTGTTGTATCTATATAAAAGCAAAGGGGTGTATCTCCAGAGGGCGCATGAGGTGGAGGGTGTTTGGGATCGGTATGGCGAGAAAGTCATCATGCTAATCATTGGCACATTACTTGGAGTCGCAGGTAAAGTTATCGCAGATAAGTTCTAGCAATTATTTGAAACAAACCATTGGGGGCACATCGCAATAGTTTTCAAGAGGAATTAAAGGGGGCAGGTTCGAATTGTTCTCTCAAATAGTTTTTCTCGGTTATTCATCAAATACTAAACGGGTGATATGGGGTCAGCATCGGATTGGATTTTAAGGGGGGGTTAACTGGGGCAGTTTCGGTATCGACCCCAGTAGCGAGCGCCTCTGGTACGGAGGTTTAAAAATGAAATTCGCACTTGTTAATGGTGAAAAAGTTGAAGCCACCAAGGGAAGCAAGGGTTTCTGCCCTAGCTGTGGCTCAGTATTAATTGCTAAGTGTGGAGTAGTTAAAGTTAATCATAGGGCACACAAAGGGAGCCTTTACTGTGACTCATGGTGGGAAAATGAATCTGATTGGCATCGCACATGGAAAGATAAATTTCCCAAAGAATGGCAGGAAGTTGTCCATGCTGACAAAGAAAGCGGTGAAAAGCACATCGCAGATGTGAAAACACAATCTGGATGGACGCTGGAATTCCAACACTCATTTTTAAATCCGGAAGAACGTCAGTCCAGAAATGCGTTTTATCCTAAACTTGTTTGGGTTGTAGATGGGATGAGACGAAAAACAGACAAGAAACAATTTCAGAAAATAGTAGGCGAAAGTACGCGTTTGCCTACGGACATTCCTATCATACAAGCACACTTTCCAGATGAGTGCAGGCTGTTAAAAGAGTGGCAAAAAAGTGATGCACTTGTATTTTTTGACTTTCAAGATGCGAAAGATGCCGAGCAGCCAATGCTTTGGTTTTTATTTCCTGCAACGCCAACTGAGGATGTTTTCTTATCACCCTTTTCACGTGTTAAATTTATTGAATTGCTTAACAACAATAAATTCGATGATCTAGTTGAAAAGATCATTTCACCAATTCACAAAGAACTGGCTAGAAAAAAACGAATTGAACAAGTTGGTAATATTCATGCGCAAACAAATGGGTTGCCAAAATTCGAAAGGTACATGGCAATTAAGCGAAGAGGGCAAAGACGTTTTTAGGAATTAAAGCGAATCAAAGGAGCAAAGCTAATGGGTGCCCCCTTTAAATCGCTAGTCTATTTGTTTTAGTTTGAGGTTGGCTTGACTGAAAATGAAATCGACTCCAGTTCCTTTAATTGGCTTAGGGTGACCCCGCCGTGAGCAAAACCATCCCGGAACAAATAACCGTCCTCAGAAAAGCCTCGGAGCCGAGTTCTTTCGCGCGCTTCAGAACAGGGTGTCTGGCCGCGACTTCGGCTATCGTCATCGGCTTGCTGTTGGCTTTCTATTTTCTCGACCATGGGACATACCTGATCGCGGCCTTGATGGTGGGAGCTATGGGGTTTGGGCTTCTTCAAGACTTTGTGAGCGACTCGCCGCATTTGACCCGCGCACGCCTCGCGCTCGATCACTTTGTCAGCGTGCCAGCAACGGTGCGCATCGTGGTTGAGGTTAACGACGGCAGCAACGACTATTTTGCAGGCGTACAAGATCGCGCGGGAAACCACTGGACATTCCCGTTTCGTCCCGACGGCTGGTCTCCCCGCACGGGCGATTTTCCGGCTGAGTTGCGCTATATCGACGGGACGGCCTGGCCTGCGCTGATCCTGACCGAAACCGGCATTCTGCACACCTGGGGCAAGCCCAAACAACGGGCGCTTGCCCTGCCCGCAGTGCAGAGCGACGGATCGACACCGCCGCAAGGCTGGATTTTTTTGGGTGTCATCATGTTGCTTGCATCTCTGTTCTGGTGCGCGGTGATCTGGGGCATGTATCAGCGCGATTCCCACATCATGCTGTCCGGCGTGGTGGTCGAAGCCGAAGTGCTCAAAGTGGGGCACTTGCGCTCCGAACGGGACGAAAGCAACGGCCTTGTTTACCGCTTCAATCTTCCCGACGGACGGGTGATAGAAAGTACGTGGTCGGAAGATAAAGGTCGCTGGAGAGAGTATCGGGTCGGCGACCCCATCCGCGTCCATTACCACCCGGACGACCCGGAACGCCACATCCTCGAAGACCCCAGCGTGTCTTCTTTAAGCGCGACGCTGTTCGTCATGGCAGGCGGTTTGCCGTTCCCGCTGCTCGGCGGCGCTTTTGTGGTTTCGGGAATGCGCCGCCTCAAAAGAAAAGCTTGAAAACGAATCAAAGGGTTCAGCTTCGAATTAGCTAATGGGGTCAGCATCGAAATAGATTTTTGCGAGACGAAAGATTCACCTTGCCTTTATTTACCCTCTCGCTAGAATGACCGTATTCAGTCCTTATTCGGTGACCTGCCATGCAAGAACAAATCATCAGCCTGACCGATTTTAAAACCTCCGCCAGCCGTTTGTTGCAGGAGACGCGCGGGGGAGCCAATATCATTTTGACGCAGAACGGTTCCGCGAGTGCGGTGGTGCAGGACTATGCAACATACCGTGCGCAGCAGGATGCCTTCCTGNNACGGCGCAGCAGGATTTGACGGAGATCATCGAGTACATTGCGCAGGATAGTATTGGCGATGCGCTGGCGATCTTGCAGAAGCTGGAAACCAAAGCCTCACTTTTGATCACCTTGCCCAATCGCGGACGCGTCGTGCCTGAGTTGTTGCATACCGGCATCTCGCAATACAGGGANNTGGATAGTCGGCGCGATTTGCAGACGGTGCTGCTTGGCCGCTTGGCACGGTGACCCGCTGTACCTCAGAACACAACAAGGAGAGCCCCGCATGAAATCATTCCTTCGCGAGAACCCCACCATTGCTTTTGGTCTGGGTTTGCCGTTGCTGCTTGTAGTCGTGTTTTTGCTGGTCTCGGGGATACCCGCGCTGCTGGTCGATCCACCGAAGTACGACGTGCTGTATGCGACTGAGTACTACAACTACCCCAGCAATGGTATGCAGATATCCGTGGTGGGCGGCAAGGCTCAGGTGGTCTACCAAGGCAATACGCTGGGTTACCAGAAGCCGCGCGTGTGGCGTTACAGTCCGGTGACTGGCGCGGTGAAAGAGATCCCGGTTCTGTTGCCGGCGGGTCTTGCGGCTCCCGGATCTGGAGTAGTTACGCCCGCACAGGCGGCGATCATCACACCTATCGATGTTCCCGATCTGGCCGGGCTGACGGTGGATTCTTCCAGCATCGCGCCGGACGGTTACGAATTCCGTGCGGGCACGGAGGGCTATTCGGGCGATGTCTTCACCGGGCTGTTCTATTCTTCGCGCTACCGCAATGAGGTGGTGCTGACGAAGCAGGGGCGCAGTTTCCGCCTGCCAAATGCGGGCAATGTGTATTACACCAATAACACGCACTTCATCGGCTGGGTGGTGGCGCCATGATCTGGCTGTTGCTGCTGCTGGTCGTCGTGGTGCTGGTGGGCGGCGGCATGTGGGGCTGGCCGTTGCTGGCCGGTATCCTCGGTGTGTCCAGCGTGTCGGATAAGCCCGGCGCGCTGAACAGCATCGCGCAGCTCATGCGCAAATACGACATCACGCCTGCCGAAGTGGAAGCGGCTTTTCATGCGCCTGTTTCTTCCGGCGCGGTGCCAGCGCCGCGCAGCCGGGGCGATATCGCCAAGACGCTGTTCACCTATCTCGGCGCGATCTTCATCCTCGCGGGCATCGGCACTTATATCGGCACGTTCTGGGAGAGCATGGGCAGTGTGATGCGGGTGTTCATGACGCTGGGCGTGGGCTACATTCTGCTGGTCGTGCTGGTTTCCGCGCTGCGTGAGGATAAATACCCGCGCCTCATCCTGCCGCTTGCGCTGGCCGCTGTGCTGATGATGACCGGCGGCTGGTTCGTGCTGATCCATGAGGTGTTCCCGCGCGGTGACAACTGGCGTCTCGCGGTGCTGGCGGTGTTCGGCGTGATGGCGCTGCACCAGGGCGCGCTGTTCGGCAGATTCCGCCTCACGGTGCTGGCGTTCTGGACGCTGTTCTTCGTGTACGGCTTCATGCAGGTGGGGCTGGATATTCTGGAGGTGCCGTTCGCTTACATCGCGATTGTTCTTGGCGCTTCGTTGTTCGTGGTTGGCAGCGCACTGGAGAAGACGCCATTCCGCGTGCTCGCCGAGCCTGCGCTGTTGATCGGCACCATCTGGCTGAACAGCGGCCTGTTCGACCGCATCGCGGAAGCTACTTCCCCCAGTTGGGCGGGGCTGGTCACCGGCGTGTGCGTGATGTTCGCAGCCTATGGCATGCACAAGTCGGAGCGCTATCCGCGTTTGGCGGGGCTGGGCTATTTCATCGGCTCGGTCATGGCCTATAGCGGCCTGTTCGACCTCGTGCGCAACACCCCCTTCGAGCTGGCCTACCTCGCCGTGTCCGCGTCCATGCTGTATGCCTGCGTGGTGCTGCAAAGCCGCGCGCTGCTGTTCACCACTGTCATCGCCATGCTCGGTTTCATCGGCTTCTACACCGCAAAGCACTTCGCCAATTCGCTGGGTTGGCCGATCACGCTGGTGCTGATGGGCGTTGCATTCCTGGCGGTGGGGACGATCGCGTTGCGGGTTAAGCGGCGGATTTGAGTTGAGAGGAGTTTATTGAGATGACTGGAATTCAAAAATGCATCGTCGCACTGGCCGCGTTGGTCCTGGCAGGGTGTGGCCCGAAGGCCGAGCAATGGGTGGATGTCCAAGCGGCTGCCGGGAGACAGGCGCAGGGCGAGCTGATACTGGATGTCCGTGAAGCCGATGACTACAAGGAGTTCCATATTCCGAACAGCATGAACGTGCCTTTTGGGCGCCTGTCGTCGCGCCTGGCGGAATTGGAACCGTACAAAGGCAAGACCATCATGCTGATCGACCATGCCGAACAGCGGGCGCCCAGAGCGCTGGAGCAGTTGCAAAAAGCCGGATTCACCCAGGTGCTGGTGGTGAAAGGCGGGATAGCCGAATGGAAAGCAGCGGGGCTTCCGCTCGAAAAACTGGATATGCAGCTGCCGCCGCAGCAGTGACTTTATACAGATACCCCAGAGAGGCAAGGGCGCCGGAATTAACGGTTGCGTCAGGAAGTTTGACAAGAGAACGAACGTTCTCTAGTATTCGAGCGGCCTACAGGGAGAACTTTCCATGAAAACCGACCTCATCCATTCTCTGACAGATAGCTTCGAAGCACATGCGCAGCAAACCGAGGGCGGTGTTGAGTTCTGGCTTGCACGCGACCTCCAGCATCTGCTGGGCTATTCCGAGTGGCGAAATTTCACTGCCGTTGTATCCAAGGCCAAAACAGCCTGCGAGGNNATCATTTTGTTGACGTCAACAAAACGATCCAGATGCCCAAAGGTGCAGAAAAAGAAGTCGATGAAATCATGCTTAGCCGGTACGCCTGCTACCTGATTGCGCAGAACGGTGACCCACGAAAGCAGGAAATCGCTTTTGCACAGACTTACTTCGCCATCCAGTCACGTCGGGCGGAACTGATTGAACAGCGCTTGTTGGAAGCCGAGCGTGTTTCCGCCCGCAAGAAACTGACTGCGACAGAAAAAGAATTGTCCCAAGTAATCTACGAGCAAACGGGTGGTAATCAGGACTTCGCATTGATTCGCAGCAAGGGCGATCATGCGCTGTTCGGCAAGTCCACGCAGGCGATGAAGGCGCAATGGAAAGTGCCGGACAGTCGACCTTTGGCTGATTTTGCACCCACCATTATTCTAAAAGCCAAGGACTTCGCTACCGAGATCACGATCTTCAATGCCAAACAAAACAGGCTGACGAGCGAGGGCGCGATTTCCAGCGAACATGTTACAAACAATGAAGCTGTCCGCAAGACGTTGCTCGAGCGCGGCATCCGCCCGGAAAGTCTGCCTGCCGCAGAAGATGTGAAGAAGGTGGAGCGCCGACTTGCATCGGAAGAAAAGAAATCGCTGAAAAATCCGGATGCGCTGGATAAATAATTGCCGGCATCAGAAATTGAGTCCATCCAGATACTGTTAAAGGTGCATACAAATGAAAATACATCTGAGCGTTTTACTGGTGTTGGGTGTTGCATTGTCGAACATCGGCTATTGCGGGAATCTTCAACCAGTTCAATCTGACGAGCGGTGGGAATTTGATGGCGATTTGGTATATGACAATGCCTTTGATCTAACTTGGCAGCGCTGCGCTGTAGGGCAAAAGTTTTTTGGCAAGAGCTGTGTTGGAGGAGCTATGCCAATGACACTTTCCCAGGCCAAAGAAAAGGAGAAGGATGGGTGGCGCCTACCAACACATAGTGAACTTCTTACATTAATAAAATACGACGTAAAACCATACATCGATGATAAGGCGTTCCCGGGATTTGCCTGTTGTTATTATTGGACGAGCGAATACAACTCTGATAGAGAAGGGTACTACTATGTTCTATTCGATAGGGGCGATTCAACTTACCGTGATGAGAGCTCGAATCATCTGGTCAGGTTTGTTCGTTCAGGAAGGTTGCAAAGGAAGTTAGGCGGAGCAAATGGCTCTGCATCGCAGTAGTTTTCGAAAGCTGTAGAACTTGCAGACAACACCGAAGCTGCCTTTATCAGGTTGGCGCATCAGAAGAAGCGCGGGTGGCGGCGCAACAACTTCATCGGGGAGCAGATCGAGATGACTGGAATTCAAAGCTGCCTCGTCGCACTGGCCGTATTGATCCTGGGGGGTGTGGTCCGAAGGAAGAGCAATTTGTGGATGTCAAAGCCGCTGCCGAGCGGCAGGCTCGCGGCGAGCTGTTGCTGGATGTCCGTGAAGCCGATGACTACAAAGAGTTCCACATACCCAACAGTATGAACATACCGTACGGACACCTTGCATTGCGCCTGGCGGAGTTGGAGCCATACAAGGGCAAGCCTGTGCTGGTGATCGACCATTCCGGTCTGCGCGCTCCCCGCGCATTTGAGCAACTGCAAAAAGCAGGTTTCACCCAGGTGTTCGTGGTGAAAGGGGGGATAGCCGAATGGAAAGCTGCCGGTCTTCCGCTCGAAAAACTGGATATGNNCAGAATTAGTGGGGCAGTACCCCCGGCTAAACAGGGGGATGATCTGCAGCGTTACAGTTTCTCCGCAAGTGTTTTTTCCAGTTTGATCTGATCTGCGGTAAATCCGCGGATACCGTCGGCCAGTTTTTCGGTGGCCATCGCATCCTCGTTCATGTCCCAGCGGAACCCGGCCTCGGTCATCGGTACGGGGCGCGGTTTGATCGCGCCCGTGTAGTGCAGGCGGCGTTGCAGCGTGCCTTGGGTGTTTTGCAGTTCTTGCAGCAGCGCCGGGCTGATGGTCAGGCGGTCGCAACCGGCCAGCGCCAGTATCTCCGCGCTGTTGCGGAACGACGCACCCATCACCGTGGTCGGGAAGCCGTGTTCCTTGTAGTACTGGTAGATCTTGCGCACCGACAACACACCCAGATCTTTTTCCGCCGGAATATCGCTGCGACCCTCCCTGGCTTTCTGCCAGTCGAAAATGCGCCCGACAAAAGGCGAGATGAGGGTCACGCCCGCTTCGGCACAGGCGCGCGCCTGCGCGAAACCGAACATCAGGGTGAGATTGCAGTGGATGCCCTCGCGTTCGAGAAGCTCGCCCGCGCGTATGCCTTCCCATGTTGCGGCAACCTTGATCAGCACGCGGTCGTTGCGAATGCCCGCCTCGTTGTACAGCTGCATCAGCTTGCGAGCTTTTGCCAGTGTGGCCTGGGTGTTGAAAGACAGGCGCGCATCCACTTCGGTCGAGACGCGTCCGGGCACGATCTTCAGCACTTCCAGCCCGGCATTCACTGCCAGCTTGTCCATCGCGTCGTGCACCTGTTGCTCCCTGTCCTTGCTTTGCATTTTCGCCCACGCCAGCGCGTCGGTGATCAGCGGCGCATATTCGGGGAGGCTCGCCGCCTTCAGCAGCAGGGAAGGATTGGTGGTCGCATCCTCCGGCTTGTGGGTACCTATCGCCTCGATGTCGCCGGTATCGGCAACGATGGCAGTCATGGATTTCAATTGTTCAAGCAGGTTGGGCATGGGAATTTTTCCGGGTGGATCACTTTGTGGCTGAGATTGGTCAGGCAGATCGGTATGCGAACCAATACAGGATGACACATATTGAGACGTTGTCGGGATAAGGAGTAAAGTTGTAGCGGTACTTTATGCCTTTTCGTTCCGGCTTCCGCCAGTAAATAAATGTTCGAATAGTGGGTTGTGACACAATCTCTGCAATATATTCATGCGACACTCGAACCATATTCAAGCACCTTTCCATTACAACTTCGAGAACAGGCAGAACATCATGAACACCCCATCAGCACCGTTATCTTCCGATGAAGTAAAGAATATCGACGCCTATTGGCGCGCCTGCAACTACCTTGCGGCCGGCATGATCTATCTGCGCGACAACCCGCTGCTCATGGAGCCACTCAAGCTCGAACACATCAAGAGCCGCCTGCTCGGTCACTGGGGCTCCAGCCCGGGGCTGGCGTTCGCCTACATCCACATGAATCGCCTGATCAACAAATACGATCTGAATGCGATCTTCATGGCGGGGCCGGGGCACGGCGCGCCCGGCGTGTTGGCGCCGGTATATCTGGAAGGGCGTTACAGCGAGGTGTATCCGAACAAGGCCGAGAACATCGACGGCATGCGCCAGTTCTTCAAAGACTTTTCCTTTCCGGGCGGCATCGGCAGCCATTGCACGCCGGAGACGCCGGGTTCCATCCATGAGGGCGGCGAACTCGGCTACAGCATCTCGCATGCGTTCGGTGCCGCGTATGACAATCCAGATTTGATCGTGACAGTGATGGTGGGCGATGGCGAAGCGGAAACCGCGCCGCTGGCGACGTCCTGGCATTCGAACAAATTCCTGAACCCGATCCGCGACGGCGCGGTGCTGCCCATCCTGCATCTCAACGGTTACAAGATCAACAATCCGACCATCCTCTCGCGCATCTCGCACGAGGAACTGGAGAACCTGTTCAAGGGTTACGGCTGGACGCCGTACTTCGTTGAAGGCAGTGATCCCGAGGCGATGCATCAGGCGATGGCGGCCACGCTGGAGCAATGCGTGCTCGATATCCGCCGCATGCAGACTGAAGCGCGCAGCAGCGGCAAACCGGTGCGCCCGCGCTGGCCGATGATCGTGCTGCGCTCGCCCAAAGGCTGGACCGGCCCGAAAGAAGTGGACGGTAAAAAGGTGGAGGGTTTCTGGCGTTCGCACCAGGTACCCATTGGCGACGTAAAGACGCCGGAGCATTTCGCCAAGCTGGAAGAATGGCTGCAGAGTTACAAGACAGCGGAGTTGTTCGATGCGAACGGCACGCTGTTGCCTGGGTTGAAAGCGCTGGCACCGAAAGGCAATCGCCGCATGAGCGCCAATCACCATGCCAACGGTGGCCTGTTGCGCAAGGCTTTGCACATGCCGGACTGCAAGGATTATGCGCAGGCGGTCACCAAACCCGGAACCATCACTGCCGAAAATACGCGCCCGCTGGGCAAGTTCCTGCGCGACATCATGCGCGACAACATGGGCAACTTCCGCGTGTTCGGTCCGGATGAGAACAGCTCGAACAAGCTGGACAACGTGTACGAGGTCAGCAAGAAGACCTGGCTCGCTGATTATTTGCCGGAAGACGCGGGCGGCGGCGAGCTATCGCCGGACGGTCGCGTGATGGAGATGCTGTCCGAGCACACGCTGGAAGGGTGGCTGGAAGGTTACCTGCTCTCGGGTCGCCACGGCTTCTTCTCCACCTATGAAGCGTTCGTGCACGTCATCGATTCGATGTTCAACCAGCATGCCAAATGGCTGGCCATGTCCAAGGATGTGCCGTGGCGCGCGCCGGTGTCTTCGCTGAACTTGCTGATCACTTCCACCGTGTGGCGCCAGGATCACAACGGTTTCACTCATCAGGACCCCGGCTTCCTCGATCTGGTGGTGAACAAGAGCCCCAACGTGACGCGCATCTATCTGCCGCCCGATGTGAACTGCCTGCTCTCGGTGGCCGACCACTGTCTGAAGAGCACCGACTACATCAACGTGATCGTGTGCGACAAGCAGAAGCACTTGCAGTATCTGGACATGGACGCCGCCACCAAGCATTGCACCAAAGGCCTCGGCATCTGGGATTGGGCCAGCAACGACCAGGATGGCGAACCGGATGTGGTGATGGCCAGCGCGGGCGATATCCCGACCAAGGAGGCCTTGGCCGCAGTCGTTCTGCTGCGCGAGCACTTCCCCAAATTGAAGATACGCTTCATCAACGTGGTGGACCTGTACAAACTCACCCCGGCCAGCGAACACCCGCACGGCCTGAGCGAC
>DMCN01000027.1 GCA_003445795.1 Gallionellaceae bacterium | reverse complement strand
CCTCGCGGCAGCCGTAGGTGATGCTGGCGCCGACTTTCTCCGAGATCTCGATCAGGCGGGTGCCGGCCGGCACGGAAATGGTGATGCCGAGTTTTTCAAAAGTGACGTTTGCCTTAGGCATGAGTTGGCTCCTGTGCGAGTAGTTCAGACATGGAAATGACGCGTTTTTCAATGTTGCCGGTCAGGTGGCGGGCGAGCTGTCTGCCGAGGTCGCGGCACTGTTCGAGTTCTTCATCGGTGGGGATGAGTCTTGCGCGCACGCCTTTGACCGGCACGCGCAGCTTGAGCCCGCGCAAACGGTCCTCGATCATGTTGATCGCCTCGCCGCTCCAGCCGTAGGANNCAAGTCATACAGCGAGACGCGCACGCCGGGGACGGCCTCGGCGCCTTCCGCCACGGCCTGCGCCATGCGCGCCGTGTTGCCGTAGGACGAGATGTAGAACACCAGCAGCGATTTGTTGTGGGCACCGACTTCGTTGTGCAGCAGGGGCGAAGCCAGTTGCCGGTAGCGCTGCATGTAACTGAGCGGCGCCTCGCGCAGGATGGGGCCGTGCGCGGGAGCGATGAGTTGCAGCGGAAGCGGTTCGAGCAATTCCAGCGCCTCCAGCACATGCTCGCGGAAGGGGCGCATGATGTGCTGGTAGTAATACTCGAACGAGAAACGGAAATCGCCAACCCGGTCGTTGAACAGGCGGTCGTCGCAGAAGTGGCAGCCGAACACATCGCCGCTGAACAGGATGCCCTGTTCTTCCACCAGCGTGCATTGCGTGTCGGGCCAGTGCAGGAAAGGGGTGCTGAAAAAGCGCAGCGTGCGCCCGCCGAGATCGATGCTGTCGCCGGTCTTGACAATGTTGAATTGCAGGTCGGCGCTTTTCACCAGCGCCTTCAGCATCAGCTGGGCTTTGGTCGAGATGTACAGTTTGGCCTGCGGTGCGCGACGCATCAGTTCGGGCAGCGCGCCGCTGTGGTCCGGCTCCAGATGGTTCAGCACGATGGTGCTGATTTCGTCGTAGCGCGCGACCTGCTCCAGTCGCGTGAAGAATTCTTCGGCATGCGATTCCTTGACGGTGTCGATCACCGCCACGCCGTTCGTTCCGCGTACGCAGTAAGAGTTGTAGGTCGTGCCGTTGGCCGTCTTGAGGATGATGTCGAATTCGCGCAAGCCTGGATCGAGCGCGCCTATCCAGTGCGTGCCCGGGGCGATCTCGACAGCGTCCGGTGCGCGTTTCATGTGACGGCTTCCGGAGTGGGGCAGGGAGTGGTGCGGTGGCTATTCGGGCAGGCCTGGATGTCACCTTTTGGTTTGGCATCGTTCAGGCCGATCCAGGCGTTCACCGCCTCGGGATCGAAACCGACATGCAATTCGCCATCCACTTCCATCAGCGGACGGCGGATCAGCAAGGGCTCGGCGAGCATCAGTTCGATGGCGGACTGCTCATCGCAAGCAGCGGGATTCACTTCGCCGGACTTCACGCGCGGTGCGGCCGGGTTGAACCACTGCGCGACGGGCAATTCGCCGAAGAAGGGACGCAAACGTTCGGCGGTCCATTTTTCAATGAGCAGGTTCTTCGCCAGTACGGTATGCCCCGACGCGGCCAGCCACACCTTCTGTTTGGTGTTGTTGCCGCAGCCGGGCTTCTCGTAAAAGACGACGGTCGCCATGATGTGACGCCTCACGCCGCCAGTTTTTGCAGCGGGATATTGGTGAGCGATCCCGGCGGGTTCATCGGCGCGCCGTCCGCATTCAGGATCGCGCCCTCGATCGGGCAGATGCTGGAGCACTGCGAATCCTCGAAATCGCCCGAGCATTCGTTGCACTTGTCCGGATCGATCATGAAATGAGGCTTCGCCTCGTAGATCGCCTTGCTCGGGCACAGCGGTTGGCAGGCCCAGCAATTGGTGCAGAGTTCGATGATTTCGAGTGCCATGATATTTCCTTCTTCAATCAACCTTCATTAACCCGTCATTCCGGCGCAGGCCGGAATCCAGCTGATTTAAACATCCTCGCGCAGCGAGTCATTGGATGTTGTCTGCTTCGCAGGGTTTTCCTTTGACTGGATTCCGGCCTGCGCCGGAATGACGATTCGGGTTAAGCCACCTTCTGCTGCTCGTCCAACTTCGCTTCCAGCTTTCCTGCTACACGCATCTCTTCATAAACCTTGAGCACCGCATCCTCGATGGGCTCCATCGCGTGTTCGCCGTTGGGCTGAATGCCTGCTGCTTCCAGCGGACCCCAGGGTTCGTAGCCGACCTTGCTGCACAGCACGGCCTCGCAACCGGCCAGTACTTTCAGTGTCTTCTCCAATACACTTTCGCCGTCGCCGCAGCTGATGTCGCCTTCGCAGTACGGTGTGGTCTTGCGGTGGCCGATGAAGCGCACGCCATCCGAAGATGCCTCGTAGATCAGGAACTCGCCCGCGTGGCCGAAGTGTTCGTTGATCACGCCGCCGCCCTTGGTGGCGACCGCCATCAGTACCGGACGGGTCACTTCTTTCTTTTGCACGCCCTGGATGCTGACCAGCTGCACCTTGGATTCCTTGGCGAGACGTTTGCTCTCCAGTTCTTCGTTGATGGCGGCATGCACCTCGGCGCGCATCTTCATCGCTTCGGGGTAGTTGATCTCCATCTGTTCGACCTTGTCCATGGTGAACTCGGAGCCGCGGTCTTCACCCAGCAGGCCGACCGCATCGGCGCGGCACTGGCGGCAATGGCGCATCATGTTCATGTCGCCCTCGCACGCATCCTGCAAGGCCTGCAGTTCTTCGTTGGTCGGGCCGCGCTGGCCGGTGAGACCGTAGAAGGTGCCGTGTTCGGCTTCCGAGATCAGCGGCATCACGTTGTGCAGGAACGCACCCTTGGCCTTCACGATCTTCGACACTTCTTTCAGATGCTTGTCGTTCACGCCGGGGATCATCACCGAGTTCACTTTCACCAGGATGCCCTTGGCGACCAGCATCTCCAGTCCCTTCTGTTGTTGCGCGATCAGAATCTCGGCCGCTTCGCGACCCTTGATGCGCTTGTTCTTCCAGAAGATCCACGGATAGATC
>DMCN01000050.1:25862-32991 GCA_003445795.1 Gallionellaceae bacterium | reverse complement strand
GACAAGAGCAAGGTATTCAACACCGCGCGCGTCGAGGCGCTGGAACTGGACAACCTCATCGAGGTGGCGCAGGCGACGATGGTCGCCGCCGAGGCGCGCAAGGAAAGCCGCGGCGCGCATGCGCGCGAGGACTTCCCCGAGCGCGATGACAAAAACTGGCTCAAGCATTCGCTGTATTTCAGCGAAGGGCGCAGGCTCGATTACAAACCGGTGCGACTCAAGCCGCTGACGGTGGAATCGTTCCCGCTCAAGCCGCGCGTGTACTAAGGGGGCGATGATGAAATTCAGGATCTATCGCTACAACCCCGATGTGGACACCAAGCCCTACATGCAGGATTACGATCTCGACCTGCAGGCAGGCGATGCCATGCTGCTGGATGCCCTGATGCTGCTGCGGCAACAAGACGACAGCCTCGGCTTCCGCAAGTCCTGCCGCGAAGGCGTGTGCGGCTCGGATGCGATGAACATCAACGGCCGCAACGGGCTGGCCTGCATCACGGCGCTGTCCTCGCTCAAACAGCCCATCGAGATACGTCCGCTGCCGGGGCTGCCGGTCATCCGCGACCTGATCGTGGACATGACCCAGTTCTTCAAGCAGTACCACTCGATCAAGCCCTATCTGGTCAACAACGACCCGCCGCCCGAGACCGAGCGCTTGCAGTCGCCGCAGGACCGCGCCGAGCTGGACGGCCTGTACGAATGCATCCTGTGCGCCTGCTGCACCACGGCCTGTCCCTCGTTCTGGTGGAACCCGGACAAGTTCGTCGGTCCGTCCGGCCTGTTGCAGGCCTACCGTTTCATCGCCGACACGCGCGACCAGGACACGGCGGCGCGCCTCGATAACCTGGAAGACCCGTACCGCCTGTTCCGCTGCCATACCATCATGAACTGTGTGGATGTCTGCCCGAAGGAGCTCAATCCGACGGAAGCCATCGGCAAGATCAAGGATATGATGGTCAAGCGCGCGGTATGAAAGAGCTGGAGCGCGTGCGCTGGCGTTGCCGCCGCGGCCTGCTGGAGCTGGATATCGTGCTCGGGCGCTTCGTCGAGCAGCGCTATGCCGGCCTCGACGAGACACAGCTGATCGCATTCGACGAATTGCTGGATATGCCGGACACGGTGCTGTGGGATATGATTACAGGCCGGGGGGCGCCGCCGCAGGAAGGGCTGCGAACGGTGTTGGAGTGGCTGAAGACAGCCTGAGAGAAGAGGGAATAAAAATGACAAAACAGCGAGTCGCGACACTGACCATGGACGATGGTCGCACTATCGAGCTTCCCATCCTGTCCGGAACGCTGGGGCCGGATGTGCTGGATATCCACAATATCGGCAAACTCGGCCTGTTCACCTACGACCCCGCGTTCTTCGCCACCGCCAGTTGCACTTCGGCGATCACCTTCATCGACGGCGATGCCGGTTTACTTTATTACCGCGGCTATCCCATAGAGCAGCTGGCCGAGAAATCCGATTTCCTCGAAGTGTGTTATCTGTTGCTGAACGGCGAGTTGCCGAACGCGGCGCAAAAGGCTGAGTTCAGCGGCCTCATTACCAAGCACACCATGGTGCACGACCAATTGGCGCGCTTCTTCAACGGCTTCCGCCGCGACGCGCACCCGATGGCGGTGATGGTCGGTGTGGTCGGCGCGCTGTCTGCGTTCTATCACGATTCGCTCGACATCAATAATCCGCAGCACCGCGAGATCTCGGCGCACCGCCTGCTGGCCAAGGTGCCGACGCTGGCGGCGATGGCCTACAAATACAACGTCGGCGAACCGTTCATGTATCCGAAGAACAAGTTCGGCTATGTCGAGAACTTCCTTTACATGATGTTCGGCACGCCTACCGAGGACTATGTGCCGAACCCGGTGCTGGTGCGCGCGCTGGAACGTATCCTGATTCTGCATGCCGACCATGAGCAGAACGCCTCGACCTCGACCGTGCGGCTGGCCGGTTCCAGCGGTGCCAACCCGTTCGCCTGCGTCGCCTCCGGTATCGCTGCGCTGTGGGGTCCGGCACATGGCGGCGCCAACGAGGCAGCGCTGAAGATGCTCGAAGAGATCGGCGATGTGTCGCGCGTGAAGGACTACGTGCTAGGTGTGAAGGACAAGAAGTACCGCCTGATGGGTTTCGGCCACCGCGTCTACAAGAACATGGACCCACGTGCCGCGGTGATGCGCCAGACATGCTACGAGGTTTTGAAAGAACTGAAGTTAGAGAACAACAAGCTGTTCGAACTGGCGATGGAGCTGGAGAAGACCGCGCTCAGTGATCCTTATTTTGTCGAGCGCAAGCTGTACCCGAACGTGGACTTCTATTCCGGCATCGTGTTGCGCGCCATCGGCATTCCCACCTCCATGTTCACGGTGATCTTTGCACTGGCCCGCACCATCGGCTGGGTGTCGCAATGGAACGAGATGATCGCCGATGCCGACCACAAGATCGGGCGCCCGCGCCAGTTGTATCGCGGTGCGGTGAAGCGCGATTTCGTGCAGTTGAACAAGCGCGGCAAATAAGCCCCATCGATACATTGGTTCGCCCGCCCCACGGGTCTAGGAGGCTGCAATGAACGAGTCGGTGAACTTTCTGAAGATGATGCAGGACAGCTCCATGCTGTTCGGCGGCAATAACGTATTCATCGAGGGCTTGTACGAGGACTTCCTCGGTGACCCTGCCAGTGTGCCGCGCGAGTGGCGCGAATATTTCGAAAGGATGATCGCGGGCGGCAAGTTGCCCGATGTGCGCCATTCTCTGATCCAACGCAGTTTTGCAGCAATGCCGGCGGCCGGCGTCACGGCCGCGCCGAGCGCGATGCCGACCGACGATGCACGCAAGCAGGCCTCGGTGCTGCAACTAATCAATGCCCACCGTTTCCTCGGCGTGCGCGTTGCCGATCTCGATCCGCTCGCCCGCCACACCAAGCCGCAGATCGCCGAACTGAACCCGGCCTATTACAACCTCGGCGAAGCCGATATGGAGAGTACCTTCAACACCGGCTCGCTGGTGGGCGGTGCGCGCATGACGCTGCGCGAGATACTGCAACGCCTGTGCCGCATCTACTGCGGCAGTGTCGGCGCGGAATACATGTATATCAGCGACATCGCGCAGAAGCGCTGGATCCAGGCGCGGCTGGAAGGCGAACGCGGCGAGGCTCAATACCCTGCCGAGGCGAAAAAACGCATCCTCGAACGGCTCACTGCGGCGGAGGGGCTGGAGCGTTATCTGCATACCAAATATGTCGGCCAGAAACGTTTCTCGCTCGAGGGCGGCGAGACGCTGATTCCCCTGTTGCATCACCTGTTGCAGCGTGCGGGCGAGCAGGGCGTGAAAGAGACCGTCATCGGCATGGCGCACCGCGGTCGTCTCAACGTGCTGATCAACACGCTGGGCAAGTTGCCGCAGAAGCTGTTTTCCGAGTTCGAGGGCATTCATGCCGAACACCTGACTTCCGGCGATGTGAAGTACCACCAGGGATTCTCTTCCGACATCCTGACGCCGGGCGGCCACATGCATGTCACGCTGGCCTTCAATCCCTCGCACCTGGAGATCGTCAATCCGGTGGTGGAGGGAGCGGTGCGCGCGCGCCAGCACCGGCGCAAGGACCTTCATGGCAAGCAAGTGTTGCCTGTGCTACTGCACGGCGATGCCGCTTTCGCCGGGCAGGGCGTGAACCAGGAGACCTTCAACTTGTCGCAGACGCGTGGTTACCGTACCGGTGGCACCGTGCACATCGTCGTCAACAACCAGATCGGTTTCACCACCTCGGATGCGCGCGACGCACGCTCCTCGCTGTACTGCACCGACGTGGCAAAGATGGTCGATGCGCCCATCATCCACGTCAACGCGGACGACCCCGAGGCCGTGCTGCGCGTCACCGAACTGGCGCTCGATTTCCGCATGCAGTTCGGCAAGGACGTGGTCATCGACATGGTGTGCTTCCGCAAGCTGGGGCACAACGAACAGGACGAGCCGCTGGTCACCCAGCCGTTCATGTACCGTTATATCAACCAGCATCCCGGCACGCGCGCGCTGTACGGCAAGCGCCTGGTGGAGCAGGGCGTGCTGGCTGCGGGCGGGCCGGAAATGATGGTGGCCGAATACCGCCGCGCGATGGACGAGGGACGCGACCCCCTGCAGCAGGCGCAGCGCGATGTGGTGCCGGAGTTTGGCGTCAACTGGACGCGCTTCAAGGCCGACGTGCACTGGAACGTGGCAGTCGAGACCGCGCTGCCGCGCGAGCGCCTGCAGCATCTGGCGCAGCGCCTGACTGCCTTGCCGGCCAACTTCAAACTGCATTCTCGTGTCGAAAAGATCGTTACCGACCGTACCGCGATGGGTAAAGGCGAACTGCCACTGGACTGGGGCATGGCCGAGAACCTGGCCTATGCTTCCCTGCTCACTGAAGGCTATCCGGTGCGCCTGTCGGGCGAAGACTGCGAGCGCGGCACCTTCTTCCACCGCCATGCCGTGATGCACGACCAGAACCGTACCCAGTGGGACAAGGGGGTGCATATCCCGCTGCAGAACCTCGCGCCCGAGCAGGCCGATTTCATGGTCATCA
This sequence comes from Gallionellaceae bacterium, assembly GCA_003445795.1. Classification (GTDB taxonomy): domain Bacteria; phylum Pseudomonadota; class Gammaproteobacteria; order Burkholderiales; family Gallionellaceae; genus Sideroxyarcus. The sequence goes on along the minus strand of DMCN01000050.1, from coordinate 28,433 downwards.
ACTCCATCCTGTCGGAAGAGGCCTTGCTCGGTTTTGAATACGGCTACGCCACCGCCGAACCGGACACGCTGACCCTCTGGGAAGCGCAGTTCGGCGACTTCGCCAACGGTGCACAGGTGGTCATCGACCAGTTCATCACTTCGGGCGAAGCCAAGTGGGGCAGGTTGTGCGGGTTGGTGATGCTGCTGCCGCACGGCTACGAGGGGCAGGGGCCGGAACACTCCTCCGGACGTATCGAACGCTATCTGCAACTGTGCGCCGACTACAACATCCAGGTCTGCGTGCCGTCCAATTCAGCGCAGATATTCCATCTGCTGCGCCGGCAGATGCTGCGTCCGACGCGCAAGCCGCTGGTTGTGTTCACGCCCAAGAGCCTGCTGCGCAGCAAGGATGCCTCTTCGCCGCTGGAAGATTTTGCGCAGGGCCGCTTCCAGGCGGTGATCCCAGAGATCGACGAAATTCCCGCGAGCAAGGTGCGCCGCATCATCGCCTGCAGCGGCAAAGTGTATTACGACCTGCTCAAGGCGCGGCGCGAGCGCGGCATCACCGACATGGTCATCATCCGTCTCGAACAGCTCTATCCCTTCCCGCACGAAGACTTCGCCGCGCAGATCGCCGCCTATCCCAGGGCGACCGAGGTGGTGTGGTGCCAGGAGGAGCCGGGCAATCAGGGCGCATGGCACCGCATCCAGCATTACCTGCTGCGCGAGATGCGCAAGGGCATGCGTCTGGATTACGCGCTGCGTCCCTCGTCCGCTTCGCCTGCGGCGGGCTATCTCGCCGTGCACAACGAACAGCAGAAAGCGGTGATCGATGCCGCTTTCCGTCCCGACCTCGATGTAAAGAACAAACCAGGAGTGAAACATCATGCTGATTGAAGTCAAAGTCCCGCAACTCTCCGAGTCCGTCTCCGAAGCGACGCTGCTGACCTGGAACAAGAAGGTCGGCGATGCGGTGAGCGAAGGCGAGAACCTCATCGACATCGAGACCGACAAAGTTGTGCTGGAGTTACCCGCGATCAAGAGCGGCGTGCTCAGCAAAATCATCAAGGCCGACGGCGCCAAGGTCGGCAGCGGCGAGGTCATTGCGCAGATCGATACCGAAGCGGTTGCCGCTGCAGCGCCCAAGGCGAAGGCTGAAGTCGCCGCTGCCGCCGCGACACCCTCGGCGCGTAAACTAGCGCATGAACATGATGTGGATGCCAGCCAGCTGAAAGGCAGCGGCAAGCACGGACTGGTAACCAAGGAAGACGTGCTGAGCGCGGTGCAGCAACCGGCTACGGCAAATCCGGCTCCCGTGGCCGCGCCTTCCGGTGATCGCCCCGAGCAGCGCGTGGCGATGACACGCATCCGCCAGCGCATCGCCGAGCGCCTGCTGCAATCGCAGGCTAATGCCGCCATCCTCACCACCTTCAACGAAGTGAACATGCAGCCGGTGATGGATCTGCGTGCCCGCTACAAGGATACGTTCGAGAAGAAACATGGCGTGAAGCTGGGCTTCTCTTCCTTCTTCGTCAAAGCCGCGGTGCATGCGCTGCGCAAGTTCCCCGTTGTCAACGCCTCGGTAGACGGCACCGATGTTATCTATCACGGATACTTCGACATCGGCGTCGCCATCGGCAGCGAACGTGGACTGGTCGTGCCCATCCTGCGCGATGCCGACAAGATGTCGTTCGCCGACATCGAAAGACAGATCGCGGCCTTTGCGGCTCGCGCCAAAGACGGCAAGCTGACCATGGAAGAACTCTCAGGCGGCACCTTCTCGATCACCAACGGCGGCGTGTTCGGCTCCATGCTCTCCACGCCCATCATCAATCCGCCGCAGAGCGCCATCCTCGGCATCCACGCCACCAAGGACCGCCCCGTGGCCGAGAACGGCCAAGTCGTCATCCGCCCGATCAACTACCTCGCGCTATCCTACGACCACCGCATCATCGACGGCCGCGAGGCGGTGCAGTTCCTGGTGGCGATCAAGGAGTTCCTGGAGATGCCGGGGCTCGTTCTTCTGGATCTGTAAATCTATGACTGCATTTCGCGCTTACCGCATCTTTGATGAGAACGGAAAATCCGCAGGTCGTATGGTAGATCTGTCGCTAGCCGATCTCGACCCGGGGCAAGTCGTCATCAAGGCGCATTACTCCGGTGTGAACTACAAGGATGCACTTGCCGCCACCGGCGCGGGCAAGGTCATCCGCCGTTTCCCCTGCGTCGGCGGCATCGATGTCTCCGGCGTGGTGGAGAGTTCGTCGGATGCGCGCTTCAAGGCTGGCGATGCGGTGCTGGTCACCGGTTACGACATGGGCGTGGCGCACGATGGCGGCTTTGCCGAGTATGTGCGCGTCCCGGCTGACTGGGTGGTGCCTTTGCCGCTGAACCTGTCGCTGTACGAGGCGATGGCGCTGGGCACCGCGGGTTTCACTGCGGCACTCGCTATACATCGCCTGGAACAGAACGAGCTTTCGCCCGACAAGGGCAAGGTGATCGTCACCGGCGCGACCGGCGGGGTGGGCAGTCTGGGCATCCAGATGCTGTCGCAACTCGGTTACCACGTGGTGGCGCTGACCGGCAAGGA
>DMCN01000050.1:10023-25842 GCA_003445795.1 Gallionellaceae bacterium | reverse complement strand
GGGCGGCATCGAACTGCACACCACCGTGTTTCCCTTCATCCTGCGCGGCGTCAAATTGCTGGGCGTGGATTCGGCGGCGACAGTGATGCCGCTGCGCAAGAAACTCTGGCAACGCATGGCGGTGGAATTGAAGCCGATCAAACTGGCGCAACTGACTCACAAGGTCCCGTTCGCGCAGTTGCCGGAAGTGTTCCCCAAGCTGATACAGGGCGAGATGCGCGGCCGCGCGGTGGTGCAAATCGCTGGCGCCTGAAGAACGCTCGGTTATAATGCGCGCCCCTCACGCGGAAGTGGCGGNNACGCACTGGATTTAGGTTCCAGCGCCGCAAGGTGTGCAGGTTCGAGTCCTGTCTTCCGCACCAGCAGCAGAATGTTCATCCCCTCCAGGCAGCAAGTGTATTCAATGTTACGAAAAGATTAATCTTTCGTTTTGAATTGCCGCCCCTGCGCTAAAGGGCTATATTGCAGCTCAGGAGCCCCCGTATGCCAAGTGATACACAGAACAAGCGCTCCATTCTAGAAGCGCGCCATCATGACCCCTTTGCTTATCTGGGGTTGCATCAGAACAAGTCCGGTTGGGTTCTGCGGGTCTTTCAACCTCATGCTACCGAGATCGCCGTCCACGACGGTACATCGTGGCAGGCGCTGGCCCGCGATCCGACCGACGGCTTCTATATCTGGCAGGGCAAGCAGGCACCGCCGCAGCCTTGCCGTCTTAAGCTGAGTTTCTTCAACCATATCATCGAAGTGCATGATGCCTACAGTTTCGGCAGCAGCATCACCGAGCACGATCTTTATCTGTTCTCGGAAGGCCGTCTGGAACAGGCTTACCGCATGCTCGGCGCACATCACATGGAGTGCGAAGGGGTATGGGGCGTGCGTTTTGCGGTGTGGGCACCGAATGCCGAGCGCGTCAGCGTGGTCGGCGATTTCAACGGCTGGGACGGACGCGTCAATCCCATGCGTGCACTCGGCAGCACCGGGGTTTGGGAACTGTTCGTGCCGGACATCGGCTTGGGCGAGTTCTACAAATTCGAGATACGCAACCGCCACAGCGGCGACGTTTTCGTTAAGACCGATCCCTACGGGCTGAGTTTTGAGATGCGCCCCGGCACCGCGTCGCGCGTGGTTGTGCTGGACGGTTACCAGTGGCGTGATGCAGCCTGGCAGGAGCAGCGTGCAAAACAGGACTGGCTGCACCAGCCCCTTAACGTGTACGAAGTGCATGCCGGTTCCTGGAAACGACACTGGGACGGGCGCTTCTACAACTTCCGCGAACTGGCCGACAGTCTGGTGCCCTATGTGCAGGAGATGGGCTTCACCCATATCGAACTGATGCCGATCAGCGAACATCCGCTGGATGAATCCTGGGGTTATCAGACGACAGGCTATTACGGCGTGACCAGTCGCTTTGGTACACCGGATGATTTCAGATATTTCGTCGACTCGTGTCATATCGTCGGCATCGGCGTGATCCTCGACTGGGTGCCCGCGCATTTTCCCAAGGACAGCTGGGCGCTGGCGCGCTTCGACGGCACGGCGCTGTACGAGCACGAAGACCCGCGTCTGGGCGAACACCAAGACTGGGGCACGCTGATCTTCAACTACGGCCGCAACGAGGTGCGCAACTTCCTGCTGGCCAATGCTCATTTCTGGCTCTCCGAGTTCCACATCGACGGCCTGCGCGTGGATGCGGTGGCTTCCATGCTGTATCTGGACTATTCGCGTAAGGCGGGCGAATGGTTGCCGAACAAGTTCGGCGGTCGCGAGAACATCGAAGCGGTGGATTTCTTCCGCGAACTGAACATGATGACCCACGAGCGCTTCCCCGGCACACTCACGCTGGCCGAGGAATCGACCTCATGGCCGATGGTGTCGCGCCCGGTCTATCTCGGCGGTCTGGGTTTCACCATGAAGTGGAATATGGGCTGGATGAACGACACGCTCAAATTCATCGAGCACGATCCGGTGCACCGGCGCTACCACCACAGCATGCTCACCTTCGGACAGCTTTACAATTACACCGAGAATTTCGTGTTGCCGTTCTCGCACGACGAAGTGGTGCACGGCAAGAAGTCCTTGCTCGACAAGATGCCGGGCGACCCCTGGCAGAAATTCGCCAACCTGCGCCTGCTGTTCACTTACCAGATGGTCTATCCCGGCAAGAAACTGAACTTCATGGGCAACGAGTTCGCCCAAGGACACGAGTGGAAGGTCGGTTCCGAACTGGACTGGGGACTACTCGGACGCGGGGAACACAGCGGGGTGCAGACGCTGCTGCGCGATCTCAACCGGCTGTATGCCGATGTCCCGGCATTACATGAACTGGATTTCTCGCCGGAAGGTTTCGAGTGGCTGGACTGCAACAATGCGGACCAGTCAGTATTGAGTTTCCGCCGCCTCGCGCGCGACGGCTCGTATGTGGTGGTGGTGCTCAACTTCACCCCAGTGCCGCGATACGGCTATCGCGTCGGGGTGCGCCACAAAGGCTGTTACCGCGAGATTTTCAACAGCGATTCGCACTTCTACGGCGGATCGAATGCAGGCAACGGACTGGGGATGGATACCTCGGACATAAGCTGGAACGGCGAATTGCAATCGCTGCAACTGACGTTGCCGCCACTGGCCGGGATCGTATTGCAACAGATGCGCTGAAAGGGAAGAGTATGTCTGCATTGACACAATCAAAAGCCTGGCAAGCTTTGCTTGCACATCATGCGGCGAATCGCTCGCTTTCGATGCGCCGGCTGTTCGCCGAAGACGCGCAACGTTTCGAGCGCTTCTCGCTGCGCATGGACGATATGCTGCTGGACTATTCCAAGAATCTCGTCACTTCCGAGACGATGGAGCTTTTGTTCGCGCTGGCACGGCAGGCGGATGTGGCGGGTTGGCGCGAGCGGATGTTCTCGGGCGAGAAGATCAATTGCACCGAACATCGCGCCGTGCTGCACACCGCGCTGCGTGCTGCCATCGATCCCGGGCATGCACCGGTCATGGTCGACGGGCAGGACGTGCTGCCCGGCGTGCGCGATGTGCTGGCCAAGATGCGCCGGTTCTCCGACGAGGTGCGCAACGGCAACTGGCTCGGCTATAGCGGCAAACAGATCACCGATGTGGTGAACATAGGCATCGGCGGATCTTTCCTCGGCCCGCTGATGGTGTGCCAAGCACTGCACCCCTACCAGGGCGGGGTGAAGGCTCATTTTGTCTCCAACATCGACAGCACCGACCTGCTCGAAACGCTGGAAGTGCTCGACCCCGAGACCACGCTGTTCATCGTCGCGTCCAAGACCTTCACTACGCAAGAGACACTGATGAACGCGCGCTCGGCGCGCGAGTGGTTCCTGCAGCGCGCGGGCAACGCGACACACATCGCGAAACATTTCGTCGCGCTGTCGACCAATGCGAAGGAGGTCGCCGCTTTCGGTATCGATACGGCGAACATGTTCGGCTTCTCCGACTGGGTCGGCGGGCGTTATTCGCTGTGGTCGGCCATCGGCTTGCCCATCGCGCTGGCGGTCGGCATGGATAATTTCGAGGAGCTGTTACGCGGCGGTCACGACATGGACACGCATTTTCGCAGTGCGCCGCCGGAGCAGAACATGCCGGTGATCCTGGCCTTGCTGGGCGTGTGGTACAACAATTTCTACCGCAGCACCAAGCAGGCCTTGCTGCCCTACGATCAGGCGCTGGAGCATTTCGTTCCTTATTTTCAGCAGGCCGACATGGAAAGCAACGGCAAGCGCGTGGACCGCGACGGCAACACCGTGGATTATGCGACAGGCCCGATATTGTGGGGAGGTGTGGGCACCAACGGTCAGCATGCCTATTTCCAGTTGCTGCATCAGGGTACGCAGATGTTCCCGGCGGATTTCATCGCGGCGGCGCAGACCCATTACCCCCTGGGCGAGCATCACGCGATCTTGCTGTCGAACTATTTTGCCCAGACCGAGGCGTTGATGTGCGGCAAGGATGAATCTGAAGCGCTGGCGGAGCTGCAAGCGGCGGGCCTGTCTGAGAATGAGATCGCAAAGTTGCTGCCGCACAAGGTGTTCATGGGAAACAAACCCACCAATTCCATCCTGTTCCAGCGGCTGACGCCGCGCACGCTGGGCAGGCTGATCGCGCTGTACGAGCACAAGATCTTCGTGCAGGGTGTCATCTGGAACATCAACTCCTTCGACCAGTGGGGCGTGGAGCTGGGCAAGCAGCTGGCTACGCATATCCAGGCGGAGTTGCGCAGCGGTGCCGAAATCACCGCGCATGATTCTTCCACCAACGGGTTGATCCATCACTATAACGCGCTCAAATGAAGATACTGTTCGTCACTTCCGAAGTCCACCCGTTGGTCAAGACCGGCGGGCTCGCCGATGTCAGCGCCGCGCTGCCTGCCGCGCTGCAGGTGCTGGGTGAGGATGTGCGCCTGCTGATCCCCGGCTATTCCCGGGTGCTGGAAAAACTGGAGAACAAGCGCATCGTCGCCTCGTTCAGTGTATTCCCGGGCCAGCCGGAAGTGAAACTGCTGAGCGCGAAGATGCCGGATACCGATGTGCCGGTGTACGTGCTGGATGCACCGCTATATTTCTGCCGCGTGGCGGGACCTTATCAATACGAGTTGGGCGGCGACTGGCCGGACAATGCCATGCGTTTCGGCATGCTGTCCAAGGTCGCGGCCATGCTGGGCAGCGCTGCATCGCCCGTGGCCTGGCGAGCAGATATCGTGCATTGCAACGACTGGCAGAGCGGACTGGCTCCGGCCTATCTCCACCTGAATGAGGATGTGCATGCGAAGAGTGTGATGACCATCCATAACATTGCGTTCCAGGGCAACTTCGACCGCGACTGGCTGGAGCCGCTCAATCTGCCGCAGTCGTGTTTCGACATGCACGGTGTCGAATTCCACGGCTACCTGTCGTTCCTGAAGGCAGGGCTGCATTACGCAGACCGTATCGTGTCGGTGAGTCCGACCTATGCGCGCGAGATACAGACCACCGAGATGGGCTACGGCATGCAGGGCTTGCTCACCGCGCGCAACGGCGATGTCAGCGGGATACTGAACGGCATCGACGAGAACGAGTGGGACCCGGCGACCGATAAGCATCTGAGCGCGCGCTATGACAGTCGCGACCTGACACCCAAGGCAGACGGCAAGATGGCGCTGCAGCAGCGCCTCGGTCTCGAAGTAAAGGCGCGTGCGCCTTTGTTGGGTGTGGTCAGCCGCCTGACCTACCAGAAGGGCTTGGACATGCTACTCGAATGCCTGCCGAAGCTGCTCGACGGCGGCGCGCAGCTGGTTGTGCTGGGCAGCGGCGAGGCGGATCTGGAACGGCGCTATCAGCAACTGGCGCAGCGTTATCCCGGCCGTGTTTCGGTGACCGTGCGCTTCGACGAGGCCCTGTCGCATCAGATCATGGCGGGTGCGGACATCTTCCTGATGCCGTCGCGCTTCGAGCCCTGTGGTCTCAACCAGATGTACGGAATGCATTACGGAACGCCGCCGGTGGTGCGCCGCACGGGCGGACTGGCCGATTCGGTCAGCGATGCGAGTCTTGAGGACGGGACCGGATTCATGTTCGATGAAGCGACGCCAGCGGCGTTATATCGCACTGTCGTTGCGGCTATCGACTGTTATCGCGATCTGCCCAGATTCCACAGCCTCCAGCTGAACGGCATGCGCCGTGATGTAGGTTGGAGAGCTAGCGCACAGAAATATATCGAGCTATATCGTAAAATTGAATAGGGAAAAGGCAGTCGAAAGAAAGACCTAAAAGGGGGGTAACATGGCAAAAGAAATGCGTTCACCACGTTTCATCAGCGCACTGACCAAGAACACAGTGGCTTTGGTGCTGGCCGGCGGCCGCGGCAGTCGTCTGCATAATCTGACCGACTGGAATGCCAAGCCTGCGGTGCAGTTTGGCGGCAAGTTTCGCATCATCGATTTTCCGCTGTCGAACTGCATCAACTCCGGCATCCGCCGCGTTGGTGTGGTGACACAGTACAAGGCGCATTCGCTGATCGAGCATATCCAGAAAGGCTGGGGTTTCCTGCGCGGCGAATTCAACGAGTTCGTGGCTTTGCTGCCGGCGCAACAGCGCATCCAGGAGGAGTGGTACCGCGGTACCGCTGATGCGGTGTTTCAGAACATCGATATCCTGCGCAGCTATGATCCGGAATATATCGTCATTCTCGCCGGAGACCATGTGTACAAGATGGACTATGGCGAAATGCTGGCGTATCACGTGAGCAGCGAAGCGGATATGACGGTGGGCTGCGTTGAGATGCCCGCATCGGAGTCGACATCGTTCGGGGTGATGTCGGTTGACGAACAAGACCGCGTCATCAAGTTCAGCGAAAAACCAGCCAATCCGGACGAGATCCCGGGCAAGCCCGGACGTATCCTGGCCAGCATGGGTATCTATGTCTTTAACGCCAAGTTCATGTATGAGCAGTTGATACGCGATGCCGACACGAAAAAATCCACGCATGATTTTGGCCACGACCTTATTCCCTATCTGATCGACCGTTACCGGGTCTATGCCCATCGCTTCGAGCGAAGCTGCGTGGGCAAAAGCGACGGCGGAGAAGCTTACTGGCGCGATGTGGGGACCATCGATGCCTACTGGCAAGCAAATATGGAGATGGTCAGTGTGGTTCCAGCGCTCGATCTGTATGACAAAAGCTGGCCCATCTGGACCTATCAGGAACAGTTGCCGCCGGCCAAGTTCGTGTTCAACGACGAGAACAGGCGCGGCGTGGCGATCGACTCCATGGTCTCGGGCGGCTGCATCATCAGTGGTGCACGCGTGCATCATTCGCTGCTGTTCTCCGACATCCGTGTCGGCGAGCGAAGCGAGATCAATGACTCGGTGATCCTGTCTGGCGCTCGTATCGGAGCCGACGTGAAACTGAATCGCGTGGTGCTGGACAACAATTGCGAGATTCCGGACGGGATGTCAATCGGCTACGACCATGAAGAAGATGCCAGGCGCTTCCATGTTTCGGCGGGCGGCGTCACGCTGGTCACACCAGACATGCTGGGACAGTCAATTCACCATATACGCTAAACCGAATCGAGGAATGTTTTGGAAAAAGTCATGACGCATGAAGGGTCGCGCAAGGATGCGGGCAGAAAACTGCACCTCATCCTGTGCTGGCACATGCACCAACCGGATTATCGTGAATATCTGCACGGCGAATATTTGCTGCCGTGGACCTATCTGCACGCCATGAAGGATTACACCGACATGGCTTTCCATCTGGAACAGCATCCGCAGGCCAAGGCAGTGGTGAACTTCGTTCCCATTCTGGCTGAGCAGTTGCAGGACTACCAGCAACAGTTCGAGACCGGCCGCATACGCGACCCGTTGCTCGCGATGCTGGGTAGAGAAGATCTGGACGGTATCAGCGAGCAGGAGCGTCTGCATATCCTGGACAGCTGCTTCAAGAGTAACCATACCAAGATGCTGCAACCCTATCGCGCCTATCAGCATCTGTTCGATATGCAGCGACTACTGGAAGGGCACGGTCGCGAGAATGTGACCTACCTGTCCGGCCAGTATCTGGCCGATTTGCTGGTGTGGTATCACCTGGTGTGGATGGGCGAGAGCGTGCGCCGCAGCAGCGAACTGGTGGCGCGTTTGATGACCAAGGGCAGCCAGTTCAGTTATGCCGAACGCAGGGAGCTGTTCGATCTGATCGGCGCACTCATCGCCGATATCCTGCCGCGTTACCGCAAGCTGGCCGAGAGCGGCCAGATTGAGATATCGACCACGCCGTATAACCACCCCATCATGCCGTTGCTGCTCGATTTCACGTCGGCACGAGAGAGTGAGCCGGATGCGCCGCTGCCACAGGCATCGCAGTATCCCGGCGGGCGATCGCGTGTCCATGCCCATCTGTCCAACGCGGTGGAGAGCCACAAGTTGAATTTCGGCACCGCACCGCACGGCATGTGGCCCTCCGAAGGCGGTGTTTCTCGTCTCACCCTCAAGTTATTGTCGGAGCATGGCTGCGAGTGGACCGCGACCGGGCAGGCTGTGCTGGCCAACAGCCTGCGCCGCGAGATGAACGACAATCCCCTGCCGGGCAGTTCCGGGTATCTGTACAAACCCTATCTGGTCGAGACCGGTGGCAAGCCTATCCATTGTTTCTTCCGCGACGACCACCTGTCCGACAAGGTAGGCTTCGAATATGCGAAGTGGCGGGGTGACGATGCCGCGGCCGATTTTGTCCATCAGCTGGAAGAGATATTGCATCATGCGCCGGTGGATGATGAACCCGTGGTCACGGTGATCCTCGATGGCGAGAACGCGTGGGAATATTATCCCTACAACGCCTACTATTTCCTGTCCGAGTTGTATTCCAAGCTGGAGGAACATCCCGCCATCCGCACCACGACCTTCCACGAATGCGTGCAGAGTCTGGAAGATCCGGACACGCGGGTGACGCCGAGCAAGCTGCAGCAGATGGTTGCGGGTAGCTGGGTGTACGGTACCTTCAGCACCTGGATAGGTTCGCCGGACAAGAACCGCGGCTGGGATCTGCTGTGCGAGGTCAAGCGAAGCTATGACATCGTCATGGCGAGCGGACGTCTGGATGCCGAAGAGATGCGGTTGGCGACCATACAACTTGCCGATTGCGAGGGCTCGGACTGGTTCTGGTGGTTCGGCGACTACAACTCGGCGATGAGTGTCGCTTCGTTCGACCATCTGTTCCGCCGCAACCTTTCCAATCTGTACCGATTGCTCAAATTGAAACCGCCGCTGGAGTTGCAGCATGTCATCAGCGTCGGCACGGGCGATCCGGCCGTGGGCGGGGCGATGCGTCGCTCCGACATTTAATTTCCTGAAAGACTGAGTATGGCAAAATCGATCTCGTTGTTGCTTGGGGTGCACGCGCACCAGCCGGTAGGTAACTTCACCCACGTGCTGGACGATGCGCATGCACGTTGTTACGGTCCTTTCCTGCGTGTGTTGCACCGCTATCCTGCGTTCAAGTTCGCCATCCACATCAGCGGCTGGCTGCTGGACTACATGCTGGAGAATTATCCTGACGACATGAAACTGTTGCAGGAGATGGTGGAACGCAAACAAGCGGAACTGGTCGGCGCAGGCTACACCGAGCCGGTGCTGGCAGTGATCCCTGAAGCGGATCGCCTGGGTCAGTTGCAGCGCATGTCGGACCGTCTGGAAGAGACGCTGGGGCAACGTCCGTTGGGTGCGTGGCTGACCGAGCGCGTGTGGGAGGCGACCGTGGTGCCCTCGCTGGCGGACACCGGCATACGTTATTCCACCGTGGACGATTACCATTTCTTCTGCACTGGCAAGAACGCAGGCGACCTGGATGGCTACTACACCACCGAAGAGAATGGCCGTCAGCTCGACCTGTTCCCCATCTCCGAAGCGTTGCGCTATCGCCTGCCGTTTTCGCCCGCGCAGGAGGTGGTCTCTTATCTGGAGAGCCTGGCGAAAGAGGAGGGCGCGCCTGCCGCGATCTATTTCGACGACATCGAGAAGTTCGGCATCTGGCCGGAGACCTACAACTGGGTGTACGAGCGTGGCTGGCTCACACAGTTCATCGAGGGCGTGCTGGCCTCAAGCATCATCAAGACCGAACGCTATTGCGACTACCATGCGCGTGCCAAGACTCGCGGCGTGGTGTACCTGCCGACCACGTCCTACATCGAGATGAACGAATGGACGCTGCCGGTGCCGGCCGCGCATCACTATGCCGACCTGGTGCAGGCATCGAAATCCGCCGGCCAGTTCGAGCAGAACAAATCGTTCCTGCGTGGCGGTATCTGGAAGAACTTCCTGATGCGCTATCCGGAATCCAACTGGATGCATAAACGCATGCTGGGATTGTCGCGGCGCCTGCATGCCCTGCCGAAAAAGAAGCAGACAGATGAGATGCTGGACGCCCTGTATGAGGCACAGGCCAACGATGCCTATTGGCACGGCCTGTTCGGCGGGCTCTATCTGCCACACCTTCGCCGCGCCATCTATAACGCGATCGTCAGGCTTGAGTCCCTGCTGGACGAGATCGCGCCGCGCCAGCAGAAACTGGTGGCCGATATCGATCTGGACGGCGACGACGAGGTGTTCCTGCAGAACGGTGTGCTGCAGGCGGTATTGCGGCAGGACGGCAGTGCGGCGATCTGCGAGTTCGATGCCTATCGATTGAATCACAATTTTGCCGATACGCTGTCGATGCCGCACGAGCACTATCACCGCAAGGTGCATGCACAGCCCGCCGCCGAGCACGAGGGGGAAGGCATAGCCAATCCGCATGAGCGCGTCATCCACAAGCACGAGATCACCGAGGATGACATGGTGATCGATCCGCGGCAGAAGCTGATGTTCATGGATGAGTGGTCCGGCAGCGTTGCCGCGACGACTCCGCTGTATACGCCGGCAAAGTATGCGGGTATGCCGCTGGGAGCGGCATATGAAGCCGCACTGGATACAGGCAAGGTGCGCAAATCCATCGTGCTCGATGAAGCGCGTCTGTATGTCGCCTATCATTTCGATGGTATCGGCGCGGGAGTGTTCCGCGTGACGGTCAATATCGCCATGCCGAGTTGCGACGGTCCGGCCGGCCGCTTCCGTGTGGGCGACGAGATCATGGGCGGCTTCGGCCAGTTGCTGCAGCTGGCCGCAGTGCAACAGATCGTGCTGGAAGACGCAGTGCTGGGCGGGAAGCTCAAAGTTTCGGTGAATCGTGCCGTCGCGCTGGATTCGCAACCCTGCTTCAGCGTGTCGCAGTCCGAAGCTGGTTTTGAGAAGATCATGCAGGCTGTGGTGATGACTTTTGATTGCGTACTGGATGCACAGGACAGCACGCTGGAATTCTGTCTGGAGGTCGCGTGAAAGCGCCAGACCTGACTCGGAAAATATAATGAACACAGTAAAACCGTTTATCGCCAAGCATCCCAACACACGCAAGATCCCGCTGCTGGGAATGAATGCTATCGGCGTTGAGGAAGACTTTTGCCGCTACTTCAATCACACCCTGGGGTGGGACAAGGCGAGCGTATCGTCGCACCATGTCTATGCCTCCTGTGCAATGGTGATGCGCGATCGTCTGGTGGAACGCTGGCGCCGCACCCAGCGTGCCTATGACGAATCCAACTGCAAGCAGGCCTATTACCTTTCGCTGGAGTTCCTGATGGGACGTGCGCTGGGCAATGCGCTGCTGAATCTGGATCTTGATGAAGCCAGCGCCGAGGCATTGCGCAATCTCGGTCTGGAACTGGAAGAAGTGCGCGAACTGGAAAGTGACGCCGGCCTGGGCAACGGTGGCTTGGGCCGTCTGGCCGCCTGCTTCCTGGACAGTTGCGCGACGCTGCGACTGCCGGTGACGGGTTACGGCATCCGCTACGAGTACGGCATGTTCCGCCAGAAGATCGAGCAGGGACGGCAACTGGAAGAACCCGACCACTGGTTGCGTAACGGCAATCCATGGGAGATCGAACGGCCGGAATACACGGTCAGGATCAAATTCGGCGGACGCAGCGACTTTGTGCCCGGAGCGGATGGCCGCATGCACGTGTGTTGGGTCGACACGCAGGACGTGCTGGCGGTGCCTTACGACATGCCCATCCCCGGCTATCGCAACGGCACGGTGAATACCCTGCGGCTATGGAAAGCGGCAGCGACCGAAGAGTTCGATCTGGATGAGTTCAATGCCGGCAGCTATACCGAAGCCGTTGCCGCCAAGAATGCAGCCGAGCACATTACCATGGTGCTTTACCCCAACGATGCCAGCGAGAACGGCAAGGAGCTGCGTCTGCGCCAGCAATATTTCCTGGCCTCCGCCAGTCTGCAGGATGTACTGCGTGCCTGGGTGTACAAGCACGGCGAGGACTTTTCCCGTTTCGCCGAGAAGAACTGCTTCCAGTTGAACGACACGCATCCGACCTGTGCGGTACCTGAATTGATGCGCCTGCTGATGGACGAACACGGCATGGGTTGGGAAGAAGCATGGGACATCACCTCGCACACCATGGCCTACACCAACCATACTTTGCTGCCTGAAGCACTGGAGCGCTGGCCGGTGAACATGTTCGGTCGTCTGTTGCCGCGCCTGCGCGACATCATCCTGGAGATCAATGCGCGTTTCATGGAAGAAGTCTCACTGCGCTGGCCGGGGGACACTGAGCGCGAACGGCGCATGTCCATCGTGGAAGAGGGCGGCGAGCCGCAGATTCGCATGGCCTATCTGGCGGTGGTGGCATGTCACTCGGTTAACGGCGTGGCGGCCCTGCATTCGCAGTTGCTGCAGCAGCATCTGTTCCACGACTTCTTCGAGTTGTGGCCGCACAAGTTCAACAACAAGACCAACGGGGTGACGCCGCGCCGCTGGATGGCAGCCAGCAACCCTTTGCTGAGCAGCCTGATTGACAAGCGTCTCGGCGAAAGCTGGCGCACCGAACTGTCGCGGCTGCAGGGATTGCGGGAGTATGCCGGAGACAAGAAATTCCGCGCCGAATGGCGTGCGGTGAAGCAGGCGAACAAACAGCGGCTGGCCGAGATGGTCGCGCGCGATTGCGGTGTGGAGTTCGACCCAACGGCGATGTTCGACGTGCAGGTGAAGCGTATCCACGAATACAAGCGCCAGTTGCTCAATGTGCTGCATGTCATCCATCTCTATGACCGCATCAAGCGCGGTGACAGCGCCAACTGGACGCCGCGCTGCGTATTGATCGGCGGCAAGGCTGCGCCGGGATATATGATGGCAAAACGCATCATCCGGCTGGTGACGGCAGTGGCAGAAGTGGTCAACCACGATCCGGCGACCAAGGGGCTTTTGCAGTTGGCTTTTCTGCCGGATTACCGCGTCTCGGCGATGGAGGTGATCTGTCCGGCCGCCGACCTTTCCGAGCAGATATCAACGGCAGGGAAGGAAGCTTCGGGCACCGGCAACATGAAGTTCATGATGAACGGGGCGATCACCATCGGCACCCTGGACGGTGCCAACATCGAGATTCGCGAAGAAGCGGGGGAGCAGAACTTCTTCCTGTTCGGCCTGACTGCGGAACAAGTTGAGGCGGCGCGCGGGCATTACGATCCGGCCGCCATCGTCGCGGCCGATGCCGATCTGGGGCGGGTGATGCACCTGCTGGAAAGCGGGCATTTCAACCTGTTCGAGCCGGGGCTGTTCGATCCCATCGTGCATGCCATCCTCAACCCGCATGACCCCTGGCTGACGGCGGCGGATTTCCGCAGCTATGTGGATGCGCAACATCGGGCGGCTGTCGCCTATCGCGATCAGGAGGGGTGGGTACGCATGAGTATCTTCAATACCGCAGCCAGCGGTAAATTCTCCAGCGACCGTACCATTCAGGAATACAACCGTGAAATCTGGAAGTTAGCCCAGGTTTCAGCCCACGCGGAGTGAGCGGGCGGGCCTTCCCGCCCTGTTTCATGTATCATTCCGTCCGCGATATTCGTTTTCCCAGCCTGCCTAAAATTCAAAGGAAAGTGTCAGTATGTCAAATGTAGAGACCCTGAGTGGATTGCAACGCCGTCTGAGCGCGTCCATCCCCCAACAACAATTGCGCGGCGAAGTGGAAGCGCGCCTGAAACATCTGGGCCGCACTGCCAAAGTGCACGGATTCCGTCCGGGCAAAGTCCCGTTCAAAGTGCTGGAACAGCAATACGGCCAGTCCGTGCAGCAGGAAGTGCTGGGCGAGAGCCTGCAGCGCTCCTTTGCCGAAGTGGCGGTCGCCAACAAGCTGCAAGTGGCCGGTTATCCCCAGTTTGAACTGAAGACCACCGACCTGAACGCGCCGCAGATCGAATACAGCGCGACCTTTGAAGTCTATCCTGAAGTGAAACTGGGCGACATCGCCGGCCAGAGCGTGACCCGCGTCACCTTCGCCATGAGCGAAGCCGATGTGGACGAGACCATCAACACCCTGCGCAAGCAGCGCGCCGTGTTCAAGAAGGCGGACCGTGCCGCGAAGAACGACGACCAGGTGCGCATCGACTTCTCCGGCAAGCTGGACGGTGTGGTGTTCGAGGGCGGCGAAGCCAAGGATTTCAATGTTCTGCTGGGTTCTGGGCGCATGCTGCCCGATTTCGAGAAAGCCATCGTCGGCATGAAGGCGGGCGAGACCAAATCTTTCGACATGACTTTCCCGGCCGACTATCACGGCAAGGAAGTGGCGGGCAAGCAGGTCACTTTCACCATCACCGCGCATGTGGTTGAAGAAGCACATTTGCCGGAAGTGGACGCCGAGTTCGCCAAGTCGCTGGGTATGAAGGACGGCGATGTGACCAAGCTCAAGGACGAGATCCGCGAGAACATTGGCCGCGAAGCGCAGCGTCGCGCCAAAGTGCGTAACAAAGACAGCGCAATGGACGTTTTGTTGAATATCGCACAACTGGACGTGCCAAAAGCACTGCTGGACAGCGAAGCCGAGCGTCTGATGCAGCAGACCATGCACGACATGGAAGCCCGCGGCATGAAGGTCCCCAAGGGTATGCAGTTGCCGGCCGACATGTTCGCCGAGCGCGCGAGCAAGCGCGTCAAACTTGGCTTGATTCTTGCTGAGTTGGTGAAGCAGCATGACCTGGCTCCCAAGCCGGAGCAGATGAAGGCGTTGGTGCAGGAATATGCGCAGAGCTACGAGTATCCGGAAGAAGTGGTGCGCTGGTACAACTCCGATCCCAGCCGCATGCGCGAGATCGAGAATCTGGTGCTGGAAGACAACGTGGTCGCATGGGTGCTGGCCGGAGCCAAGGTCAGCGACCAGGCCGTCACACTGACTGAACTGATGGGGAGTAACTGATCATGCAATTTGGCGCCACCTCGGAAATGACGGAACCGCAAGACATCGGCATGATCCCGATGGTGATCGAGACCAGCGGACGCGGCGAACGCGCGTTCGACATCTATTCGCGCCTGTTGAAGGAGCGTGTGATATTCCTGGTCGGCGAGGTCAATGACCATACCGCCAATCTGATCGTGGCGCAGATGTTGTTCCTGGAATCGGAGAATCCGGAAAAGGACATCCATTTCTACATCAATTCTCCCGGCGGTTCGATCTCGGCCGGCATGGCGATCTACGATACCATGCAGTTCATCAAGCCGCAGGTCTCCACGCTGTGCATCGGCATGGCTGCTTCCATGGGAGCTTTCCTGTTGCAGGCAGGCGAGAAGGGCAAGCGTTTTGCACTGCCCAATTCCACCGTGATGATCCACCAGCCGCTGGGCGGGTTCCGCGGTCAGGCTTCAGACATCGAGATTCATGCCAAATACATCCTGAGTCTGCGCGAGCGCCTCAATGCGCTGATGGCTAAGCATACCGGGCGCAGCGTGGAAGAGATCGCGCGCGACAGCGAGCGTGACAATTTCCTGACCGCGCAGGATGCGATGGAATACGGCCTGATCGACCAGGTATTGGACAAGCGGGTTTAAGTAATCTTGTAGGCTGCCGATAATTTCGGAGCGGAGGTGCAAATGACGACGGACAAGAACAAGGGTGACAAGCTGCTGTACTGCTCGTTCTGCGGGAAGAGCCAGCACGAGGTGCGCAAACTGATCGCGGGGCCGTCGGTGTTCGTGTGCGATGAATGCATCGCGTTGTGCAACGACATCATCCGCGAAGAAACGCAAAGCGTCATCGGCGGCGACAAGGCCGACAAGAACGAGTTACCGACCCCGCACGAGATCTGCGAGCGTCTGAATGAGTATGTCATCGGCCAGCGTCAGGCCAAGAAGGTTCTTTCGGTCGCGGTGTATAACCATTACAAGCGTCTGAAGAACACGGACAAGGACGGCGTCGAACTTGCCAAGAGCAACATCCTGCTGGTC
>DMCN01000050.1:0-9994 GCA_003445795.1 Gallionellaceae bacterium | reverse complement strand
GAGATCGACAAGATCTCGCGCAAGTCGGACAACCCTTCCATCACCCGCGACGTGTCCGGCGAGGGTGTGCAGCAGGCGCTGCTCAAGCTCATCGAGGGCACCAAAGCCGCGATCCCGCCGCAGGGTGGCCGCAAGCATCCGAACACGGAATTCCTGCAAGTGGATACCACCAATATCCTGTTCATCTGCGGCGGTGCGTTCGACGGTCTGGAAAAGGTGATCCGCAACCGCTCCGAAAAAGCCGGTATCGGTTTCTCGGCCAACCTTTCCAAGCGTGACGACGGCAAGGATGTCGGCAAGGTGCTGCGTGAAGTGGAGCCCGAGGATCTGATCAAGTTCGGTCTGATCCCCGAATTCGTCGGGCGTCTGCCGGTGGTGGCTGTGCTGGAAGGTCTGGACGAAGCCGCACTGATCCAGATTTTGACCGAGCCCAAGAACGCATTGACCAAGCAGTATCAGAAACTGTTTGCGATGGAAGGCGTGGAGCTGGAGTTCCGCGAAGGTGTGCTGAACGTGATCGCCAAAAAAGCGCTCGCCCGCAAGGCAGGCGCGCGCGGATTGCGCTCCATCCTCGAGCACGCGCTGCTCGATACCATGTTCGATCTGCCATCGGCGGAAAATGTGAGCAAAGTCGTGCTGGACGAGAATAGCGCGGGCGAGATCAAGCCCGTCGTGATGTACGCGGATACGCCCAAAGCCGCGTAGTGACGGCCCCGGCGGGCAGGACTTGAATTACTTCAAGTCTGCCCCCATCTGCGATGCACAGTTAACCGAGAGAGCACATCATGGCCGAATTCGATCCCATTTCTACCGACGCAGACCTGTACCCGCTGTTGCCCTTGCGCGACGTGGTGGTATTCCCGCACATGGTCATTCCGCTCTTCGTCGGTCGTGCCAAATCCATCAAAGCTTTGGAAGCCGCGATGGAAGCCGGCAAGAGCATCGTGCTGGTGGCGCAGAAATCCGCTGCCAAGGACGAGCCGGCGACGGAGGATATCTACCGCATCGGCAGCATCGCCAACATCCTGCAGATGCTGAAGCTGCCCGACGGCACGGTCAAAGTGCTGGTGGAGGGCACGCAACGCGCCAAAGTGCTGCGCATATTCGACGACAAGTCCCATCTGGATGCCGAAATACAGGCCGTGCCCGCCGATGAAGAGATCGGGCACGAAGCCGAGGCGATGCGCCGCGCGCTGATCAACCAGTTCGATCAATACGTCAAACTCAACAAGAAGATACCGCCCGAGATCCTGACTTCGCTGGCGGGCATCGACGATGCGGGCCGTCTGGCGGATACCATTGCTGCACACCTGCCGCTCAAACTGGAACAAAAGCAGGAAGTGCTGGAGATATTCGACGTGCGTCTGCGCCTCGAGCATCTGCTGGGTTTGCTGGAAGCCGAGTTGGACATCATGCAGGTCGAGAAGCGCATCCGCGGTCGCGTCAAGCGCCAGATGGAGAAGAGCCAGCGTGAGTATTACCTCAACGAGCAGGTCAAAGCCATCCAGAAGGAACTGGGCGAGGGCGAGGACGGTGCCGACATCGAGGAAGTCGAGAAGAAGATCAAGGCTGCGCACATGCCCAAGGATGCGCGCGCCAAGGCCGAGGCCGAGTTGAAGAAATTGAAACTCATGTCGCCGATGTCTGCCGAGGCGACCGTGGTGCGCAACTACATCGACGTGCTGGTCGGACTGCCGTGGAAGAAGAAGACCAAGATCGATACCGATCTCAAGCATGCCGAAGACGTGCTGGAAGCGGATCACTACGGCCTGGACAAGGTCAAGGAACGCATCGTCGAATATCTGGCCGTGCAGCAACGCGTGGCCAAGATGAAGGCGCCCATCCTGTGTCTGGTCGGTCCTCCTGGCGTGGGCAAGACCTCGCTGGGGCAATCCATCGCACGTGCGACAAACCGCAAGTTCGTGCGCATGTCGTTGGGCGGTGTGCGCGATGAATCGGAGATTCGCGGTCATCGCCGTACCTACATCGGGTCGATGCCGGGCAAGATCCTGCAGAACATGAGCAAGGTTGGCGTAAAGAATCCGCTGTTCCTGCTCGACGAAGTGGACAAGATGGGTATGGATTTCCGCGGCGATCCTTCGTCGGCGTTGCTCGAAGTGCTCGATCCGGAGCAGAACCATACCTTTGTCGATCACTACGTTGAGGTCGAATACGACCTGTCCGACGTGATGTTTGTCGCCACCTCGAACAGCATGAATATCCCGGCGCCGCTGCTGGATCGCATGGAAGTGATCCATGTGTCGAGCTACACCGAGGACGAGAAGGTAAACATCGCCACGCGCTATCTGTTGCCCAAAGCAATCAAGAACAACGGCCTCAAGGAAGAAGAGATCAGCGTCTCCGAGAGCGCGATCCGCGACATTCTGCGTTACTACACGCGCGAGGCCGGAGTGCGCAGTCTGGAACGCGAGCTTTCCAAGATCTGCCGCAAGGTGGTGAAGGCGCTGCTGCTGAAAGGGCGCGACAACAAAGTCACGATCAATGCTCGCAATCTGGACAAGTACCTCGGCGTGCGCCGCTACAGCTACGGCATCGCCGAGAAGACCAACCAGGTCGGACAGGTCACAGGACTGGCGTGGACGGAAGTCGGCGGCGAGCTGCTCACCATCGAAACTGCCGTTTTGCCCGGCAAAGGCAAAACCACGACCACCGGCAAGCTGGGCGAGGTGATGCAGGAATCCATCCAAGCAGCACTCAGTGTGGTCCGCAGCCGTGCGCGCACACTGGGGATCGCCGAAAACTTCTACGAGAAGAGCGATCTGCACATCCACTTGCCGGAAGGCGCGACGCCGAAAGACGGCCCAAGCGCTGGTATCGGTATCTGCACAGCGATGGTCTCGGCCTTGACTGGTATTCCGGTGCGTGCCGATGTGGCGATGACCGGCGAGATCACGCTGCGCGGCGAAGTGTTGCCGATCGGGGGTTTGAAAGAGAAGTTGCTGGCGGCACAACGCGGCGGCATCAAACTGGTGTTGATCCCGGAAGAAAATACCAAGGACCTGGTCGAGATCCCCGACAACGTGAAGAACAAACTGGAGATACATCCGGTCAAGTGGATAGAGCAGGTACTCGAGATGGCGCTGGAGCGGAAACCCGAGCCCTTGCCGGAACCGGCAGTGGCCGCGGTGGCTGCAACCGCAGTCATTGGTGAAACCGGTACATCGTCTGCAATCAAGCATTGAAGCGGGTTGGCGGGCAGGTGGCGCACGACGAATTGTAGTGCATCTGCTTGACCCGCTCGAAAACCCTTGATATAAAGCCGCCGCAGGATTTTTGTGTGTTCTTAACCAACAAGCAAAGGGGAATCGCGTGAGTAATAAATCCGATCTGATCGATGCAATCGCAATATCCGCCGACATTTCCAAGGCTGCTGCCGGCCGCGCGCTGGATGCGACTATCGAGTCCATCAAGAAGTCGCTGAAAAAAGATGAGGAAGTGAGCCTGGTTGGTTTCGGCACCTTCTATGTGGGTAAGCGCGCTGCACGAAATGGCCGCAATCCGCAGACCGGAGCGACGATCAAGATCAAGGCAGCGAAAGTTCCTAAATTCCGGGCTGGCAAAGGTCTGAAAGATGCTGTAAACTAGCGGTCTTTCTTGGGGTGCTTAGCTCAGCTGGTAGAGCACCGCCCTTACAAGGCGATTGTCGGCGGTTCGATCCCGTCAGCACCCACCAGTAGTTCAAGTTGTAATAGCAGTGCAAGTTTTTGGAGTGGTAGTTCAGTTGGTTAGAATACCGGCCTGTCACGCCGGGGGTCGCGGGTTCGAGTCCCGTCCACTCCGCCAAACAGAGGCGAACGAAAGTTCGCCTTTTTTCATATGGGATGTGACGATTAACATCCAATCTATCGGGTAGCCTGCTATGTTCGATTTTGTGCAAAACAAAAAATGGGTGGTCCAAATTGTATTGGCAGTAATCATTCTGACCTTTGCCGTTTGGGGGATCAGCTCCTATGAAAATGCTGGGGTGTCAGACGAAATTGCCACAGTCAACGGCGAAAAGATCGGACAGCAGGAGTTCGAGGATGCGCTGGAACAACAGCGCCAGCGGATACGCGAGATGGCCGGAGCCAATTTCGATCCGTCATTCTTCGACAAGCCGGAGATCAAACGCTCGGTGTTGGAGGGATTGGTCACCAAGCGTATGTTGAGTATCGAAGCGAGCAAAGAGAGACTGGCACCGAGTGACGAGCAGTTAAATCAGATTATCACCGGTTTCCGGGAGTTTTATGTGGATGGGCATTTTGATGTAAAACTCTATGAGTCGGCGCTGGTGAGGCTTGGCTTAACTCACAAGCAATTTAAGCAGCGGTTGCATCAAGATATGGCAGTGCAGTTGCTTACGGCGTCATATTCTCAGAACGGCTATGCGTCCAATACTGTTGCCGATACTCTGATTCGTTTGAATGAACAGCAGCGCGTTTTCGCAATATCCAACTTGAATCCCGATGCGTATCAGAAGCAACTGCAGATAAGCGACGCCGATATTGCGACTTATTTCGAAAAGAATGCCAATGAGTTCCAGTTGCCGGAACGCGCCAATGTGGAATATGTGATGTTCTCGGCAGAATCCTTGTTGCCGACGATCACTGTCGCCGACGGCGAAATCAAGCAGTATTACAAGGACCATGCTACTGAGTTTGGCACCCAAGAGCAGCGTCAGGCTGCACATATTCTGATTGAAGTGGCGAAGCAAGCTTCGGATTCAGAGAGGCAAACTGCCAAGGCCAAAGCAGAGCAAGTGCTGCAGCAAGCGAAACAATCCCCGGCCAAATTTTCGGCGCTGGCAAAACAGTATTCTCAGGATTTCGATTCGGCCTCCAGGGGCGGCAGTTTGGATATGGCTGTAAACGGGACGATGCCTGTGCCACAAAAACCGCTAGAAGATGAGTTGTTTCAACTCAAGCTTGGCGAGATCGGGAGTCTGGTTCAAACTGAATTCGGGTACCACATCATCAAATTTCAGGCAGTCAAACCGGCTAAGATGCAGCCACTCAGCGAAGTGCGCACCCTGATCGCGCAGCGTCTGAAGTTGCAACAAGCAAGCGACAAGTTCGCTGAGTTGGCCGATCAGTTCAATAACACTGTCTATGAGCAGAGCGACACCCTGAAACCCGCGGCAGAACTGGTCAAGGCGACTGTGCAGCGCGGAGGCTGGCTGAGCAAAGGGCAGGCAGCGAACGGAATCTGGACGGACAAAGTGTTGCAGGCGGTGTTCTCCGAGGATGTGTTGAAGAACAAACGCAACACAACTGCAGTGGAAATCGCAGCCAATACCCTGCTGGCTGCACGCGTCGTGGAATACCAGGCGGCCAGTACGCGTCCTCTGGCTGAAGTTGCGCAGGCGATCCGTCAGTCGCTGCAACGTCAGCGTGCCGCCGAGATGGCGGAGCAGCAGGGCAAGGACATCTTGGCGCGCTTGCAGCGCGGCGAAAAGGCGAGCGTGAACTGGAAAGCCGCGCAAAGCATGTCGCGTAGCCAGCGTTCCGCGATTGAACCAGAATTGATGCAAGCCGTGTTCCGGGCCGACACCGCCAAGCTGCCGGCTTATGTAGGTGTAGCAAACAGCCGGGGCGGATATCTGTTGGCCCGTATCGATGCGGTGAAGGAAACTGGTGTCATCGATGACGGCAAGCGCAATGGTTATGCGCAGCAGATACGCCAGCTCACCGGCGAGGAATTGCTGATGGCCTATCTGGCTGACGCTAAGAAAAGAGCCGATATCACCATGAAGGAATTCGCAGCTGACGAGAAGAAGTAAATTTCGGAGGTCGCAATGAAAACGCCGCTCATCGAGCGGCGTTTTTTTATTTGCGGGATATGCAAGATCAGGCTTCGCTGGCTCCCAATGAGGTGGTGTTGAAGCCGGCGTCGACGTAGCTGATCTCTCCGGTGATGCCGCTGGCGAGGTCGCTGCACAGGAATGCAGCCACGTTGCCCACTTCCTCGACCGTCACGTTGCGCTTGAGCGGGGCATGCTTGGCATTGTATGCAAGCAGTTTGCCGAAATCGCCTATTCCCGCAGCAGCCACTGTCTTGATCGGTCCGGCTGAGATGGCGTTGGCGCGGATGCCCTTGCGCCCCAATTCCATTGCCAGATAACGCACGCTCGCTTCCAGGCTGGCCTTGGCCATACCCATCACGTTGTAGTGCGGCATGGTGCGGATTGCACCAAGGTAACTCATGGTCAGGATTGCGGATCTGTCATTCAGGTAGGGCAGGGCTGCTTTTGCCATGGCCGGGAAGCTGTAGGCGCTGATGTCGTGGGCGATGCGGAAAGCTTCGCGGCTGAAACCGTCCAGAAACTCCCCGTCCAGTGCTTCGCGCGGCGCAAAGGCGATCGCGTGCACGAAACCGTCGAACTTCTCCCATTTTTTGCCCAGTCCGGCGAACAATTGCTCGATCTCGGCATCGCTGGAAACATCGCATGGGTAGATCATGTCACTGCCGAATTCTTTGGCCATATCAGTCACGCGGTCTTTGACGCGCTCACCCTGATAGGTGAAGGCCAGTTCGGCGCCTTCGCGGTGCATGGCTTGTGCGACTCCGTAAGCGATCGAGCGGTTGCTGATCATGCCTGTGACAAGGATGCGTTTCTTTGCCAAAAATCCCATGTTTTTCCCGGCTCAAAATGGTTGCGAACGGCTGTAGCGGCGCGGATTATAACCCAATAGATGGGCTGCACCGCGGGCGGTGCTATCGTATATAATCCGACGCTGTTTTGTTTCCGGCGCGCGACGCGTTTTTTCATGCAACAAGCACCTTTTCTGGAAGTGAAAGATCTGGCTTGCGAGCGGGGTGACCATCGTCTGTTCAGCGGGCTGAATTTCGCGCTCGCACCGGGTGAATTGATGCAGGTGCAGGGACCGAACGGCAGCGGCAAGACCACGTTGCTGCGCAGTCTGTGCGGATTCGTGCAACCGGTGCAGGGAACGGTGCATTGGAACGGTCAGGATATCGGCGAATGGGACGACGATTTTCACGCCGAGATGTGTTACCTCGGACACCTGAATGCCATCAAGGATGAATTGAGTGCGCTGGAGAATCTGCAGATGAGCGCAGGTTTGGCCGGATATACCGTGAGCGACCGGCAGGCTGTCGCCGCTTTGCGCCGCATGGGCTTGCATCGGCGCGAGCATCTGCCGGTGCGCGTGCTGTCGCAGGGCCAACGCCGCAGGGTCGCGCTGGCACGGTTGTTGATCGGCGACGCGCATCTGTGGATACTGGACGAGCCTTTGACCGCACTTGATGTGGGGGCAGTCGGCCTGATGCAGGAACTAATCGGAGAACATCTGTCGAAAGGCGGCATGACCATTTTTACCACGCACCAGCCGCTGCAGGTTGCCGGCATAGAGACCAGACAGCTGGTGCTGTCATGACACGGTGCGCGAATGCGACGGGTGCGGGAATGACAGCACAGCACCTCCTCCCGCAAACGGCTGGCTTCGCCAGTAACGTGTCGGAGGTGCTGTCATGAACAAGCTCTCACTGTTCGGTTTGCTGGGATTGGTGGTCAGGCGCGACCTGCTGCTGGCGATGCGACGCCGTACCGATGTGTTGACAACGCTGGTCTTCTTCGTGATGGTGGTGAGTCTGTTTCCGCTCGGTGTCGGACCGGAACCGGACATGTTGCGCAAGATGGCGTCCGGTGTTGTGTGGGTCGCCGCCTTGCTGGCATCGATGTTGTCGCTGCCGCGCATGTTCTCGGCGGACCATGCCGATGGCACGCTGGAGCAGATGATGCTGGCGCCACAATCGCTGTCGGTGTTGGTGCTCGGCAAGATACTGGCGCACTGGATGTTGTCCGGTCTGCCGCTGGCGCTGATCGCACCGGTGCTGGGGCTGCAGTTTGATATGTCGCCGCAGGCATTGTGGATACTGGTGCTGGCCTTGCTGTTGGGTACGCCGGTGCTGAGCATGATCGGTGCGATCGGGGCGGCGCTGACGCTGGGTTTGCGCGGTGGCGGGGTGCTGGTGTCGCTGTTGGTGCTACCGCTGTGTATCCCGGTGCTGATCTTCGGTGCGGGTGCCGTGGAAGCGGTCAATGGCGGTATGAGTGCCGTTTCCAATCTGGCGTTGTTGGGAGCGTTCATGTTATTCGCGCTGGTGTTTACGCCGTTCGTTGCGGCGCAGGCCCTGCGCATTTCAATGGAGTAGTGATTTGGCTATCAACTGGTTCAAATATTCGGCACCCTCGACCTTTTACGGTCTGGCAGGCAAGCTGATCCCGTTCTTCGCATGGCCCGCCGCGATATTGTTCGCGACCGGTCTGTACATCGGCTTCTTCGTCGCGCCTACTGATGCGGTGCAGAGCGAGGCCTACCGCATCATCTACATTCACGTTCCTGCATCCATCCTGTCCATGTTCATCTATCTGATCATGGCGGGTTATGCGGCTCTGGGCTTGATCTTCAATACCCGGCTCTCCTCCATGATGGCGCAGGCGCTGGCACCGACCGGTGCGTTGTTCGCCTTCATCTCGTTGTGGACCGGCGCGCTGTGGGGAAAACCGATGTGGGGCGCTTGGTGGGTGTGGGATGCGCGTCTGACTTCGGAACTAATCCTGCTGTTCCTGTATCTCGGCTTCATCGCNNTGGTGGAACACCCTGCACCAGGGCGCCACCATCAAGATGACCGGCACCAGCATGCATGTCGCCATGCAGCAGGCCATGTTCATCGTACTGGTCGCCTGCTGGTTGTATGTCATTGCGGTCGCCTTGGCGCGCGTGCGCAGCATCATCTTGGAACGCGAACGCAATACGCAGTGGGTGAATGAACTCAAGGAGGTGCAATCGTGAGCGAATTCTTTGCCATGAACGGTTACGCGTTCTATGTGTGGGGCTCATACGGCGTGGCCGTGTTGGTATTTGCCATCGAGGCCTGGCTGGTGCGCAATCGGCGCAAGAACATCCTGCGCGAATTGAAGTTGATGCGCATGGATACTGAAGAGAATGGAGAACGTGCATGACACCGAGACAGAAAAGACTGGGATTCATCGTGGCCGGCGTCATGTTGGTGGCAGCGGCGGTGGGACTGGTGTTGTATGCACTGAAGAACAACGTCAGCCTGTATTTCACACCGACGCAGGTGTACAACAAAGAAGCACCGCAGGGCCGCAATTTTCGTATCGGCGGTCTGGTCGAGGTAGGCAGCGTCAAGCGCGAGACCGACGGCCTGACCGTTCATTTCAATATCACCGACAATGCCAGGATCATGCCGGTGGTCTACAAAGGCATCCTGCCCGACCTGTTCAAGGAAGGTAAGGGCGTGGTCGCGCAGGGCAAGCTGGACGAGGCCAATGAGTTCCGTGCGGAAGAAGTATTGGCCAAGCACGACGAGAACTATATGCCGCCGGAGGCCGCCGATGCTCTGAAAAAAGCCGAAGAAGCAAAAGCTGCCGCAGCACAGCCGGGCTCCAGCTCCTCCGCAGAATATCCCGTAGCCAAATAACTTTTGAAAGTCGACGCATGATTCCAGAAATCGGGCAGTTCTCATTGATCGTTGCGCTGTGGCTGGCGCTGTTGCAGGGTGTGTTGCCCATCATCGGTGCCGCGCGCGGCAATGCCGTGCTGATGGGCATCGCGCGGCCGCTTGCCGCCGGGCAGTTCGTGTTCGTGGCTATCGCATTCGCCTGTCTG
Organism: Gallionellaceae bacterium; assembly: GCA_003445795.1. Taxonomy (GTDB): domain Bacteria; phylum Pseudomonadota; class Gammaproteobacteria; order Burkholderiales; family Gallionellaceae; genus Sideroxyarcus. The sequence goes on along the minus strand of DMCN01000050.1, from coordinate 338 downwards.
ACCTACGCGTTCATCGCCAACGATTTTTCCGTGCTGTATGTGGNNGTATGTGGCGCAGCATTCCAATTCGCAACTGCCGACAGCGTATCGCGTCGCGGCAGTGTGGGGCGGCCATGAAGGTTCGCTGCTGCTGTGGGCGTTCATCCTGACATTGTGGACAGTCGCGGTGGCGATGTTCAGCAAACACCTGCCGGAAGAGATGGTGGCGCGCGTGATCGGCGTGATGGGCTTGATCTCGGTGGGCTTCCTGCTGTTCATGCTGTTCACTTCCAATCCTTTCGACCGTCTGTTGCCTGCGGCGATGGACGGACGCGACCTGAACCCGCTGTTGCAGGACC
>DMCN01000081.1 GCA_003445795.1 Gallionellaceae bacterium | reverse complement strand
CCATTCAACGGCGCGGAGGCGACCGACCGCAAGGACGCCGAGGGCATCCTGGGCTTCGTCAACTGCCGGTCGGCTGCATGGTGGGGCGCCCGGGAGCGGCTGCACCCGGAGACCGGAGACGACCTCGCCCTCCCCCCCGACAAGGAGGATGTCCTCATCGGCGACCTCACGGCGCCGAAGTGGGAGACGGTGAGCGGTGGGCGAATCAAGGTCGAGGCGAAGAAGGACGTCAAGGAACGGCTGAGGCGCTCCACCGACTACGGGGACGCCGTGGTGATGGCGCTGTGGGTTGACGGCGGAGGCGAGACTATCGACGAGTCGTGGATGGCGGACGCGGCCACCATTCTNNGGGAGTTCTGACATGCGCATCGGTGACCTGGTGATCCTGGAGCGGACGAGCCCCGTCGTCGTAGCGGAGAAGCGGGAGCGGGCAAGGACTGGCGAGCGAGGCTCGTCGGGCCTATATACCCTTGGCAACGTGCTGTCGCTGGGCGATGAGATCGACTACCTCGCCGCTATGCGCCCGCCCGACCGCTGGGCCAATGTCGACAAGATGCTCTCCGATCCCTCGGTGTGGGCCGCGTTCATGGCATGGGTGCTGCCGATCCTCTCGACCGCCCGCGACGTCCAGCCCGGGGGCACCGCGCCCGAGGACGACGCTATCGCCGACTTTATCCGCGAAGACTTGCAGAGCACTTCCACCACCATGCAGCAGATCCGCTACGAGGAGCTGTTGTCGGTCGCCTACGGCGTCACGATCCACTCCAAGGTGTGGGAGTACCGTGAAGACGGGCTCGTGCACCTTAGGAACCTCGCCTACCGGCCGCCATCGTCGGTCAAGGAGAATGGGTGGCTCATCGATGATGGTGGTGGGCCAGAGGGCGTGGTGCAGTGGGGACAGCCGGGCGGGGACGTAACACTGCCGATCGACGAGATCCTCATGCATATCCACTTCCGGGTGGGTGGGAACATCACCGGCCGCTCGGGCCTCCGTGCCGCCTACAAGCCGTGGTGGTACAAGGACAAGATCGAGGGCATTGCGGCGGTGGCTGTCGAGCGTGGGCAGGGCATCCCCGTGGGCACCCAGACGGGCGACGATGACAAGGTCTCAAACTACATCACGAAGGTCCTGAAGGGCCTGCGTACGCACGAACTGTCCTATGTGAAGGAGATCGAGGGCAAGTTCAAGTTCCGCATGGAGGGCAGGAGCGGCGAAGTGGTAGATCCTCTGCCACTCCTCCAGTACCACGCGATCGAGGTCTTCCGGTCGGTATTGGCCCAACACGTAGCACTCGGCGGCACGGATGTTGGCTCATGGGCGCTCGCCAAGGGAGACATCGACTTCCTGGTGATGGCACTTGGGGCGGTGATGAAGCGCATCGAGGACACGTACAACCAGCACCTGATCCCGCAGTGGGTGCGCTACAACTGGGCGAACGTGCCACGGAACGCCATGCCGAAGGTCGTGCACTCGCCGTTGAACACCCGAAACGTGAAGGACTGGTTCGGGGCGCTTGTGCCGGCCGTGGCGGGGAATGTCGTCGACCCAGACGACCAGGTGAAAGCTATGGCCCGCGAGATGCTCGGTGTGCCGGAGCCGGTGGTAGACAAGCCACCGCCGCGGACCGAGGACGAGCTGGAGTCCGAGAAGCCGGCGGAGGAGGGCGAGCAAGGGTCGGTGCAGGGGCAGTGGCGGGGGGTCGAATTCGCGGCGTTGCCCAGAATGGGCCGCGACGTCATCTCCGAGCGATTCTGGATCATGGTACGCAAGGGGGAGGACGACGATGCCTGCTGGATCTGGCAGGGCGCGAAAGACGAGCGCGGCCATGGTGCATTCAAGGTTGATGGCCGGGTCGAGCACGCGCACCGAGTCGCCTGGATGCTGAAGCATGGCGCGGTGCCAAGGGGCAAGCAGGTCCTGCATTCGTGTGACAACAACGCCTGCGTTCGCCACCTTCGCCTGGGTACGCACAAGGAGAACATGCGCGATCGGCGCGGCGAGGAGCGTACCGTTGCCGCAGCCGCTCCCGACCGGNNCGGCTCGAGTCCGAGGTGAAGCTCGAGGCACTCGGCGTCGAGGTGAACTTCGCCGCCATGGCCCAGGGGCTCGACAAGGCCGAGGCCGGCATGGTAGGGGCGGCAAAGAAGGTGCAGGCGAAGCAGATCAAGAACCTCATCACACGTGGCCGGGAGGTCGTGGCCAGGGGTGATCCAGCGCTCGTGGCGGAAACCGATGTGAGGTTCGTGGACGAGCTGGAGCAGGCCGTCGCCGACGAGATGCAGGCACTGTACGAGCTTGGCGTCGGCGAGTTGGACCAGGAGCTTCGCCAGCAGGATGTGAAGCCCGACAAGCCGGAGAAGGGGCGCACCGACGGCGACCGCGACATGCTTCTGGCCATGGCTGTCGTCATGGCCGCCGAGCTCGCCGACCGGCTGATGCGCTCGTGGTCCGGCGAGGTGCTCCGGCAGCTACGCGTCGGTGGTGGGTTCAACCGCGAGGCGCTCGGCGGATTGCTCGACGGGCTGGCCGACAGCACGATCGAGCAGGCAGCGCGGCTCAGGAGTGCGCCGGCGCTGAACATGGGGCGAGCGGCGGTCGTGCAAGCGAACGTCGCGCTGATCGAAAAGGAGATCTACTCCGCCGTCATGGACAGCAGGACCTGCCCTCGCTGCCGCGACGAGGACGGCAAGGAGTACCCGCCCGGCGAGGGGACGCCGGCGCCGAACCCCAGCTGCCTGGGGCTGGACAAGTGCCGGTGCGTCAGGGTGCCGTGGGTGCTCGGGCGGTGAGCGCGTGTGTTGAGCGGATGGGCGAGCGCGAGTTCTGGCGCATCGTTCATTCGGCCCTGACGATGATCCTGAAGGCCATTGAACGGCGGTACCTGACCGACTGAGCTGCCTGGCACTGAAACGGTGTGGGAGAATGATCGGGTAGGGCACCACGCCCGACCTGCAACACTTACTCGTGATCCGTATGGTAGAGTAGGCCAATCGAATACGGTGCATCGAGCCGAGTACCGCGACCCAGCCGGAGCCGAGACGCAGGCAAGGGCCGAGCCGTGAGTAGCAGCCGATTAGCCCACCGCCCTGGAGAGCCGGAGAGCGCCGGCCCACCAGGTGCAGGTGGGCTGTCTCTATTGGGAGCCGGGATGCCTTGGCATCTAGAAACAAGAGCCAATCAGAAGAATCGTTACTGAGTGGTCAAAGGGGAGAAGGACAACCCCGAGGGCACCGTGAAGTGCCATCCCACTCACGAGAAGGCGAAGGTGCACATGGCTGCGCTCTATGCCAACGAGCCGGAGGCCGCTGTGGGTGAGACCGCTGAGACCACGACGTGGAAGGGTGTTCCCATCCTCCGCACCGGTACCTGGCACGGCCTCTATGGCACCTTCTCCTACAACGAGGATGACCTGGACGAGCTGGTCGAAGCGCACAACGCTCTGCTCGAGTCCGGCCAGGGCTACGTCAAGGTCAGCCTCACCGGCGGCGTCAAACGCAAACTGGCCGGCATTGCGACCATCGGGCACAACAAGCATGACCGGGATGGCAACGTCATCCAGGAGGCGCCGGTCATCGGCAAACTCGCCCACATGTACCGCAAGGGCGCCCAGCTGTTCATCGACATCGCCGAGGTACCCAAGAACCTCGCAGCAACGATAGCCAAGGCTTACCCCGACCGGTCGGTCGAGGGCGCGAAGTTCCACATCAAGAAAGGCGTCGAGATCGCCGGCAAGAAGTACCGCCAGGTGATCACGTCCGTGGCCCTCCTTGGAGAGAACCTGCCCGCGGTGGAAGGCCTTGAGGATCTCCCGATGGTATTGAACGAGACCGGGGCCGGCGAAATCGTCCTGGTCTTCTTCCAGGACGACGGGGGCGGGGGCGGACTGGAGTATGGCAGCGAGTACCTCAATCAGGCGGTTCGTGCTGCCACCAAGCGCCTCTGGAAAGTGAAAGACGATGACGCCCGCGGCTCTCTATGGGTGCGCGATGTCTACGACGACCACGGCATCGTGGAATTCGACGGGAAGCTCTGGTCGGTGCCCTTCGTCGTCCTGGACGGTGAGGTAACGCTTGGCAAGCCCGTCGAGGTCCGGACTGAATACGTGCCGGTTGCCGGCGCAGAGGCCGATGGCGAGATCGACACCCAGGCCGAGATCGAGGAGATCATGGCTGCCCTCGACCTGTTGCAGGGGCGGGTCAACCGCCTTACACGTGGTCGCAACGGCAACCCCATCATCAACGCCCGGTTCCGAGCCCTGCGGGAGCGGATCCGCGGAACAGTCAAACTACAGAAGGAGACTGACATGGATCTGAGCGAGGTCCGCACTCTTCTGAGCCTCGACGAGGCGGCCGACGGGAAGGCCATCGTGGTTGCCTTGGCGAGCGCCTCCGGGGACCAGGACACCATTGCCAAGCTCGTGGCTCTCGCCGACGGGCTGGAGTTCAACGACGCGAACCAGTTCGTGGCGTGGCTTGCGGGGAAGCTCGACGTTTCGCCGGGCAACTTGACGGCTATTGCTGACGCCGTCGCCCAGGCCCTCGGGCTTGACGCGACGGAAGAGGACCAAAGCGCACTACCCAACGAGGAGCCAACCATGTCGAAGAATGACAAGACCAAGGGGGGCCGGACCACTGGCGCTCTCGGGAGGCCGGGGGCTGGGCAGAGCGTCGCGAACGCTGACGGTGCCGAGAGCATCGTCGCCCAGCTGCAGGCCGATCTCGCCGAGCAGCAGCAAACCGTGACCGATCTCCTGCAGTGGAAGGTGAGGACCGTGGGTGAGCAGGCGACGCATCAGGCCGAGAGCCTGGTCGACGGCGCCATTGCCGCCGGGAAGTTCGTGCCGGCTCAGCGCGAGACGCTGGTGGCACTAGCCACACACGACGCCGTGGCATTCACGCAGCTGGCCGAGAGCCAGCCCACGATCGTGAAGTTCGGCGAGCGTGGGCACGGCGGTAGTCCCGACGAGGCGAGCATCTCGCTCACCGAGACCGATCGGGTCGTCAGCCGCGCCCTCGGCATCTCCGAGGACGCGTTTAGGAAGCAGAAGGCGGCGGATCAGGTCGCGACCAGGGAGGCGTGATGCCTGCTGAGCGGCATCTGAAGGTTGCCGAGTTGCTGGCCCGGGGTGTTGCGCCCGTGGAGGCGTGCATCGAGGCCGGGTGGCCAGCCGCGATAGCCGCCTGGCTCGGGCTGAGGATACACGAGCACCTGGCCAAGGTCGGGATCACCGTGCGAGACGGCGCCGTGATTGTGGCCGGCCAAACTGAGCCTTCGGGTGCGGCGCCGGCGACGACGAAGCCCGATGCTCCCAGCGATGAGGCCCGCGAGGCCGAACCCGCCGTGCGAGATGGCAACGTGGTCGTGGTCGACGAGCGGACGGTACATGGCGACAATGACGCGGGCGATGCGCCCGCCCCGAGAGGAACGGCCCCAAGGAGGAAAGCCTCGCCTAGGGCCACCTCGAAGAGGAAGGAGAGGAACTGATGGGAGCGCTAACTGCGGCCTACCCGCGCCAGTCGCGGGGGGTCGGCTATGTGATCGAAGTACCGCTCAACGTCCTGAGCGTGGTCTACAAGGGCGGGCTGGTCGTGAAAGACACCGACGGCTACGGCCGGCCGGGCGTCGACACGGCGAGTTTCGTAACGGCCGGCATTGCGCTCGAGAGCAAGACCGGTGGCGCGAGCGACGGTGACGTGTCCGTGCGGGTGAGGTTCGGCCTCGAGTACCTGTTCACTGCCACCTCGATCACGCAGGACATGCTCTTCACCCCGATGTACCTGGTCAACGACAACGAGGTCGACGACGCAGCCGGTGCGACGAACGACGTGTTCGTCGGCATCATGACCGAGTTCGTGTCGACCACCAGCTGTTGGGTGTTCGTGCCTGGGCCGGTGGCCTACCCGACCAGCGGCGTCACCGCCAGCGTGGCAGAGATCAACGTGCTCGATGGGCCCGTTGCAGGAGCGGCGTCTGCGTCGAAGGCCGNNTTGAGATCAGTGGCATCCGCCGCAAAGTGAACCTGGCTGCTGCGACACAGACACTCACGGCGGCCATGTCTGGCGAGAAGTTCGTCGGGGCCGTGGACGCAGTATTCACTCTGCCCGCTGCCGCCGCTGGGACCAAGGGCGTGTGGTATGAGTTCGAGTGCGGTGCGGTCTCGGCCGGTACCGGGTTATCGATCAGCCCGAACGCCAGCGACCACATCCGCGGCAATGGCCTGACCTCGACGGACGACAAGGACCTTATCAACAGCGGCGCAACGGATCGCCTCGGCGACAGCGTGCGCTTGTACTGTGATGGGGCTGAGGGCTGGGTGATCGAGGAGATCATCGGCACCTGGGCGAAGGAGTAACTGGATGCCTATTCTAACAAGTGACCTGCTTTCGTCGACCCTGACCGGGGCCCGGAAGATCTTCAACGACACGTTCCCGGCCGCGCTCGAAAACGCACCATGGCTCAAGATGTGCCTTGACGGCCGGGCGCAGGACTCTAAGGGCAAGGAGTCCATGCAGTACGGCTGGCTGTGGGACATCCCGAAGATGAGTCGGTGGAAGGGCGAGCTCGAGCTCGGCGACCTGGTCGGTGCCGACTTCTCGCTCAAGAACCACCTCCACAAGGCGGCGTTCGGGGTCGAGCGGCTTGCCCTCGAGCGCGATCAGCTCGACATGATCGGGCCGAAGACGCGGCAACTCGTTGATGAGGCGAACCGCTTCATCGGTGAGTCGCTCTTCGACCTACTCAACAACGGCGGCTCGGCGTCACTAGATTCGCCGGTGTTTGATGCCGCGGCGTTCTTCGGTTCGGCACGGGAGATCCACGATAGCGGCACGATCGACAACACGCAGGGAACTGCGGGTACGTCGGCGGCAAACTTCCGCACGGACCTCGGCAAGGCGACCTACACGATGATGAGGTACGGTGACACGCGGGGGCGGCCGATCAACAAGGCGCCGAACCTGATCGTCATCCCGCCCGAGGACCTGGCGGCCGCATGGGAAGGCCTGAACATTGGCGCCGGCTCCACCGAGGCGCCTGTGCCGCCCATGTCCAGCGATGGCACCANNCCATCGTGTTCACCGCGCGCGGCTACACGGTCGTCGTGTCGGCCTATATCGACGACACGGGCGGCCGGTACTTCATGCACGTATCGCCGGGCCGCGCGCCGTTCCTGTTACAGCAGGAGTTCCAGCCACAGATCGAGGGGATTACCCGGGCGGACTCCGAGTCGGCTGTACTGCGCGAGGAGTTCATCTACGCGGTGCGCGGAAGTTTCGCCGTCGGGTATGGCGATCCGCGCCTCTGTATCTACTTCACGTAGGCGATGTCCTATACGACGCGGGCGAGGGTCGAGTCGCTCATGGGGCGGGTGCGGAAGACCGTGACCACCCTGAGCGACTCGACCACCGTCACCGCCGACGAGGTGGACGACTGGATCGACGCCTGCTCGGCCGAGGTCGATGTTGCCTTGCTGTCGCAGGGGTACCCGGTGCCAGTCACGTCGCCGGCGTCGTACCTGGCCTACCTCGACAAGCTGGTGGCCGAGGGGGTGGCGGCGACGGTGCTCAAGTCCTGGTTCCAGGACTCGACCGGTCCGAACAGCGAGGGCGCGTGGGCAGTGTACGAGCGGCGCTGGCGGGACGGGATCAAGGCCATCCGCGACAGGCGGATGGTGCCAACAGCCTTGGACGAGGCGAGCGGGGGGCTGCCAGACGGCTATCCGTTGTCCGATGCAGACGACTTCGAGGCGCAGTTCCAGGTGGGGGCTGAGTTCTGATGATTCGCATCACCGGCGTTGAGGTCAAGGGTCTGCACACGGTGCTGGGCAACCTGATCCGCCTCTCGCGGGGCCTGGCTGACCGCACCGACCTCTTCGAGCGCCACCTGGAGCCCGACCTCTACCGCACGCTCTCATCGGAGTTCCAGTCCGAGGGCAGCCGCGCCGGTGGTTGGGCGCCGCTGTCGCCGGCCTACGCCGCGCGGAAAGCCCAGGAGTGGCCGGGCCGCCCGATCCTCCAGCGCCGGCGGGTGCTCATGCGTACGCTCACGGTGAAAGGCGAGCCCGGGCAGATCCGGCGACTGACGACCGAGAGCATGACGCTCGGCACGTCGCACAAGGCGGCCCGGTTCCACCAGGAGGGCACACGCCACATGCCAGCCCGACCGCCGATCGCGCTATCTCGCGTGGACGAAGAGCGGTGGCTCGACCTCACCCGGGAGTGGGTACTCCGACGCGCCCGGGAAGCAGGGCTCGCCACATGAGCGTGAACCTCCTGGGCGTCGAGAAGCCGCTGCAGCTTACCCTCGACTACATCGACGACAACCAGGCCGCGAAGGTGGCTGAGGTCGAGGCGCGCTTCAACGCGGAGTTCTCGGCGCATCAGCTCGCGCTCGCACCCTTCGCCGTCGTCACGATCGTTGACCCGCGCGACGAACTCGTGATCGAGACGCCGATGCTCTTCGTGGTGGCTGATCAGGGAGGAGAGCATGCGACGCGCCAGTCGTTCCGGGGCTTCGCGGGGGTCTACCAGTTCGAGTTCGCAGTTATCGCGCTTGGCGAAGACGAACCGAAGGCCAAGCGGGCTGTGTGGCGGTACCTGATAGCGCTGTGGGAGATGCTCTCCGAGATGCACTCCGCCTCGCACGCTACGGAGGCGGGCAGTCTGCACTGGTTCACCGGGAACCCGACCCGGTTCTTCTACATGCCGACCTACACCAATGATGCCGGCGAGATCTTCAGCGATGGTCGGCTGCTCGCTAGCGTGGAGTACAGGGAGACTGGCTGATGACGGACCGATACGAGGTACTGAGAGCGTTCGCCTACTCGCCCGACCCGGCCGTCCGGGACCGGCAACGCAGGGGCGATGGCGTTCCATTCGAAGATAGGGAGGTCACGGTAGTCCGGCCCCGTGAGGACGGGCAGCCGATGTACGTGGAGGGACTGCCGGATGACGTGGCGCAGCCTCTCCTGGCGGCCGGGGCGATCGGGTCGCTATCCAGCGGGGCGGTTGACACGCTAGACGCGACGCCGGCAGCCAGGGCACTGGCAGCCGAGCTTGGGTTGGACCTGGCCACCGTCACGGGTACCGGCCAAGACGGCCGTATCAGCGTCAACGACGTCCGCGCGGCCCTGCTGGAAGCACAGGTGGACGGCGAAGTGACCGACGACGAGGATCCCGACTGGGACGATGAGGAGGACGACGATGCCGACGAGTAGCCCGTGGGCGCAAGACGACCTGTTCCTCCTGGTCGGCGGGTACAACCTGATCGGAGACGGCGACCGGGTCAACTCGCTGAAGTTGCCCGACGCGACGGCAACGATCGAGGAGACGACGGGACTGGGCACGAACGTGCCAATACACAAGGCGACCGGTCACAAGGAGTACGACGACATCGAGGTCGCCGGCTGGTTCTCCGACGCGACGGACTCGATCAACGTGGCGCTCGCAGCCGGCCACTCGCAGACGGCGCGTGTGTTCATGGGCGGCGACGCCGGCAAGGTGGCCGGCGACCCGTTCCAGGGCGGCACGGCGCTGGACATGGTCTACAAGCGACGCGGCGAGCCGAAGATGCTGCAGAAGGCGGACGGTTCGCTGAAGGTCACCGACGTGGTGCACCACGGTGTGCTCCTGAAGGCGCTGGCGGCGGTCACGGCTGATGGGGATACGAAGGCGGCAAGCCACGACATCGGGGCCTCGACAGTCGTTGTGTCCACGTCCAGCGTGGCCAACCCCTCCGTGATTGCGACTGCGACCCCACACGGGCTGGACTCCGGCGACACAGTCACGATTGCCGGGCATGCGGGATCGACCCCCAGCATCAACGGCGACCATGTCGCCACTGTACTCACGCCGACCACGTTCACGATCCCCGTGAATGTGACCGTAGGCGGGACCGGTGGGACCGCGCGGCGGATCAAGACCTCCGGCGGCGCATGGTCCTACGCCGAAGTCCCGAGCTTGACGCTCGGCGGCCACACAAACCTCACCTTCGAGTTCTGGGACTCGGTCGACAACGCGGTGTGGGTGACGCTCGGGACGGTCGTCTTCACGACGGGGCCCAATGCCGGGAGGGTCCAGGATACGGGTACGATCAACCGCTACACGGCGGTGAGTTGGGATTTCACAGGCGCGGGCAGCGGCCCGTCCGCTACCATCATGGCCGGCATCGCCCGGCTGTAGAGAGAGAAGGAGTAGACGATGACGAGTCCCTACGGCCCCGACGACATCACCGTCAAGCTGGACAACGCGTCGGACGTATTGACCGACATCTCCGCCGACATCCTGAACGACGTCGAGGAGATGGTCGAGGCCCTCATCGAGGAGAAGACACCGGTCAACGCTGTGGCACCCGTGCACCGCTCCTCGGGCTTCAAGACCATGTCGGACTTCACGCTGCAGCTGAACTACACCGATGCGCTGCGGACAGCGCTGATCGGCCACGAGGGCGACAACCGCGACTTCCAGATCACGACAGGCACGGATGTGATGGACGTCGATGTGCTGATCGTGTCGGCGAAGAAGACTTCGACGCCGAAGAACGAGACGGCGCTCGAGGTTGTGCTGCGCCCCACAGGGGCGTGGGCCTACACCTAAACCCAATGAGGCCAGGAGCGTGGCCTCGACTCGCGGCCCGGCCCGGCTGCGCCGTGTGCGCTCCTCCGAGCGGCGCGGCCGGCCTGGGGCACACAATCGGAGGAGACGGACATGAGCAGGAACTCGGCTTGGTTCGACCCGGAAGACACGGCCGTCCACCACTTCACCCAGGACAACTGCCCGGATGTCCCGGAGTTGCACGGCGAGTGGATCGAGATATACGCGGAGCTCTCCGCGGGAAAGCTCGATGAGCTGCAAACGACGCCGATCACGGCGATCCGCGAGGCGCCCAACCGGCGCCACCCGGACGCGAAGCCGATGCAGGAACTTGCGATTGAGATCACCGGCCTGGACCTCGAGGGCATTGCGGCTTGGATCAAGGCGTGGTCCGGTTTCGGGCGCAAGAACGTGCGGCCAACCGTAGCCAACCTCGGCCAGCTGAAGGTGCACGTGTTCGAGGAAATCAAGCGCGTCGTCACCGAGCATGCACAAGAAGCGACGCGGAAGGCGGAGCCCGTACTGGACCCTACACCGGAGGGCTCCGGGGACCAGGGCGTCCCGGCCGAATCGCTGACCCACGCTGCGCCTGGTTCTTCGATCACCTCACCCGCACAGCCCGTGCAAATGCAAGCGGTTTCGGCGGGCCAGGACTTGGCCTCGAGCTCGAGCGAGAGTGTGGCCTGAAGCGCTGGGCCCGCGTGACATTGGGGCTATGGCTCGAGGAGTTCGAGGAGGCCCAGGAGAAGGCGCACCGGCAGGCCGAGCGGAAGGCCAAGTCTCAGGCTCCGAGCCCGAGTCCGAAGTGCCGGTGGTAGGATAGGAACCGGGAGCACGACGTGGGCAACGAAGTCTTGATCACAATCCGTGTTGGCACGGACACAAAGGACCTCGACGAGCTGCCGGCCCACGTGCAGCAGGTCATAAAGCGCCTCCTTGACGGCGGCTTGGACAAGGCATTCGATCAGGCCGCTGCTGCTGCCGACCGCCTGGGCAATAGGGTGGATCAGGTCGGCGGGAGTGCCGGGAGGACCGCCTCCAGGTTCGACGAGCTCCGAGCCCGCGGTGCACAGGCGCTTCAGGACCTGAAGGACCGCACCGAGGCCGCATTCGGCGCCATCAATCAGTATGGCTCGGCCATCGCCGGCGCGGGCGCCCGGCTGTCGGCGGGGCTCTCTGCACCGATCGGAATAGCTGCGGCGCTCGGCATTCGCTTCGACGATCTGAAGCAGCGGGCGGAGATCGCCTTCACGACGATGCTTGGCTCTGCGGACGCGGCCCGGGATCATCTGGACCAACTTCTGACCTTCGCGCGGACGACCCCCTTTGAGGCCGAAGGGCTGATCATGTCGAGCCAAAAGCTCCAGGCGATGGGGCTGGACGCCCGGAACATCATCCCAACCCTGGCTGCTCTCGGGGATAACGTGGCGGCCGTCGGGGGCGGAGCGCCACTGATCGACCGCCTCACCCTGGCCCTGGGCCAGATGGTAGCCAAGGGAAAGCTGGTCGGTGGGGAGCTTCGGCAGTTCGCCGAGGCTGGAGTGCCAATGCTCCAGATGCTTGCGCAGCACTATGGCAAGACGGTCGCCCAGGTGCAGGAGATGAGCGAGAAGGGGCTCATCGACGCCGGCACGGCCCTCAAGGCGTTCGTGGATGGTACCTCGGAGCGGTTCGGCGGCCTCGGCAACATGATGCAGAAGCAGAGCCAGACCTTCTCCGGCGTTCTGTCGACGATCAAGGATACCGTGACCCAGACGCTCGGCTCGGTCATGCAGCCGGCGTTCGATGCTCTCTCCGACACCATGCTGAAGGTCGCCCCGATTCTGCTCCTACTACAGGAGCGGTGGGAAGCCCTCGATCCGTCCATTCAGAAGGCCGTGCTGGCGTTCTTCCTGATCCTGGCGGCGGTCGGTCCCGTCGCAGTGGCTATCGGCGGCCTCATGATGCTCATGACACCGCTGACCTTGGCAATCGGCGGACTTGGCGTCGTAATGGCGTTGTTCGCTGCGGCGTGGATCGCCGACTGGGGCTTTCTCCGTGACATGACCGCAGGCGTAGTCCAGGGAGTGGCGAGCGTGCTGGGCGGTGTGTTCGGCTTCATCTCCGACCACGCCGGTCTGGTGACCGCCCTGCTGGGCGTGCTGGCCGTCGCGATCGTGGGGCAAGTCGTGCCGGCGCTGATCTCCATGGGGGTGCACCTGGCCATGAGCGCGGGGGCGCAGGTGCTGGCGCTCGGCCAGTGGCTTGCAGCTGGGATTATGAATGTGGTCTCCTTCGGGGTGACGCTCGTCCAGGCTGCGGCTCAGGTCGTGATCTTCGGCGCGTCGCTGCTCGTGCAAGGAGTGGGAGCCGTCGCAGGATTCGCTGTGTCGCTGCTCACTACGGTCGTGCCATCGCTGGCGACGTTCATCGGTTCTGCTGTCTTCGCTGGCGTCACGTTTCTGACCACGACCGTACCGGCGCTGCTCGCTGGCGCACCTGCGGCGCTGGCGGCTGCCGCGGGGTTCCTCGTGGGGCTAGTCCCGGCGCTGGCGACAGCGGCAGCGTCCGCGATCGCTGCCGGTGCATCGTTCCTCGTGGGGCTGATACCAGCCATCGCCTCCGTGGTGTTGTCCGTCGCGGGCATGGCGGTGGCTTTCCTCACCGTGGCCGTCCCGGCGTTCTTCGCGATGCTGGCAGCCGCCGCCGCGGCTGCCGTTGGCATCCTCATCGCCAATGCGCCGCTCATCATCGGCCTCGGCGTGCTGATCGGGGTGATCTGGCTCCTATGGCAGAACTGGGATGCCGTGTGGAATGCGATTTGCACTGCCACCAAGGCCGTGGCCTCGTGGCTAGGCAGTGTCATTTCCAGCCTGTGGTCATTCCTCTCTTCTATTTTCGGCCAGGGGCTGTCCTTCATCTGGGGGCTGGTCAAAAAGGCCTGGGGTCTGATCGGCGACGTCTTCCAAAAAGCCGCCGGCTGGGTAGCTGACAAGGTCGGCGCTCTGTTCGAGGCTATCCGCGACCTCTTCCAGAGGGGCCTGCAGGCAGCCATCGACATTGCCAAGGACTGGGGCACGCGGCTCTTCGGCGGCATCAAGAAGATTTTCGGGAAGATACTGGACACAATAGTCTCGGCCGTGAGCAAGATCCCCGAGCTCATCGGCCGGGGGTTGGCTGCGCTGGATTCGGTGCTCGGGACGTCGTTCGGCTCCATGGCGACAGGCGTCGCGGCCGGCCTCCGGGGAATCATCGACAAGTTCAGTGGCGGAGCTGACACCATCGGTGACGTGTTCGGCAGCCTCGGGAAGGAAGGAGGGGGGTCGTTCCTGTCCGGCATCAAAGAGAAGCTCTTGGGTAAGGGGGGCCTGGCGGGGCTGCTCGGCGGCGAGGGCGAGGGGGGACTCCTCGGGGGCCTGATGAGTACGCTGGGGCTAAAGCTTCCGGAGACGCCGAGTACCGGCGTTGCAGGCATGACCGGTAAGGCCGCCAAGGGGCCGTATAACCCCGGAGATACCGGCGTCGACTCCAAGGGCGAGTTCTATTACGACCAGGACGGCAAGAAGGTCTATACGTCCGGCGTGGGCCTTGCGGCCCAGTCGGCGAAGATGGATAAGGAAGGCGCTCGCCGGGCGGCACCGGCGGCTGACCGCGAATCGTCGGTCGCCCAGACGATGGCCAATGTCGCTGAGCGGGTGAGCGATGCCGTCATGAAGGGCCTCGAGGCGCTGCGAATCCTGTCCGACGCGGACCTGCCCGATCGCGCGAAGTGGCTGCCCAAGCTCGATGCAGTGCAGGAGTTCATTGCTGCGGCCCTGGCCAAGTTCGACGAGCTGGGCGCTGGGCTGCTCGCGAAGATCGGAGTGCTCGAGGACGGCGTGCAGATCCTTGACACGTCCAAGGCCGAGGCAATGGACGCAGTTGCGCAGCTATCGAGCGGCATGCTCGACGCCATGACGAAGGCCGGCCAGTTCCTGGCGGGGATCGTGAATGTCCGGTTTCCGGAGCAGGGGCAGATTGATCGTGCATTCGATCTCATCGGCGACCTTCTCACCCGCGTACGCGACAAGGGCAGGGATCTGGCCAGCGTGTTTCAGGACGGCGGCGAGGACGGAGCCGGGGACGGGGATGGGGAGAACCCGGCCTCCACCTTCACGACGGTGGGCCAGGGCATGGCAACGTGGGTTGACCTGTGGGGTAAGCTCACCGAAGGCGCGGTCCGCATGGGCACTTCGGCCCGGGAGCTCGCCCAGGCACCGGCGGCCATGGGCATCGTCGAGCGGCTCATGATGCAGATCGCAGAGGCGGGTGGCAGGCTCGTCGAGGCAGCTCGCCGGGCTCTGCCGGAAGAGCAGCGGGCGGAGCTATTAGGCTTGTCACAGGACGTTGCTGAAACCGAGGGTGCCTGGATCGGCGTGGTGGATCAGTTGGGCCAGGCGGCGGTGAACCTCCGCAGTGTGGTTCGCATCCCGGAGGACATCGGGGTCTATGTCGAGCGGTTCTTCACGGAGATCGCCCGCATCGGGTGGACGCTCGTCTCGGGGCTCCAAGATGGCTTCCCCTCGCGCCACACCCAGTTGGAGACGCTCGAGGTGAGCCGCGCCGTCGCAGACACGCTCACCTCGCTTCTGCAGCCCGTTGCGGCATTGGGGCAAGCCGCCAAGAGCCTGCGCGACGTGGTTCGGATCCCGGAGGGCACAGCTGCCCTCGTCGGCCGGTTCTTGACCGAGACCGCCTCCACCGTGTGGAACCTCGTATCGGAACTCCAGCGGGGGATGCCGAACATCGCCGACCAGCTCGAGGCGCTGCAGGTGAGCCAGCTCACGGCCGACGTCCTGGCCTCAGCCGTCGAGATGGTGGGCCGCACGGCAGAGGCAATCGTAGGACTGAAGGACCTGCCCGAGCTTCCCGACGCGGCGCTCGATCGCGTCGAATCGGTGCTTAGGGGGGCAGCCGGGATGCTGCACCGACTCATGCGAGGGCCGGACTACGACCTCTTCCGCGACATCCCAGCCGCGCAGGAAGGCCTCGGGCTCGTGCAGTCGCTCGTCGCCACCCTGACTGATGGCGTGGGGCTCCTGCTCGGCGTGGCGGAGGCCGGAAAGTCCCTGGCTGAAGCTGTGCTCGTGAGCGATGACCAACTCGGTGTCGTCACCTCGAACGTCGCGCGCATGTGGGAGAAGCTGAAGGAGCTCACCGCGACCTTCCGCGAGCAGCTGCCCGAGGATCAGACCGAGCTCATCGATGGACTGAAGCGGTGGGTGGACGGCGCCAAGGCGGCGCTCGACATCATGACAGCCGGGGCCGGCATCGCCGTCGACTGGGCGCAGGTCACCGCGATCCCGGCACACGCGCTTTCGGTGGCGGCGGTCAACGTGCGGGGGATCTTGGACAAGGTCGAGTCCGAGGCGGACCTGTTCCTGCGGCGCGAGGCCGGGGGCATCCAGAAGGTAATGGACGAGAAGCTCGCCGTGATGCGGGCGTGGGTTGACGGCACGAAGGCGGCTGTAGATCTCATGGCTACGGCCGGAGGGCTCACGGTTGACTGGAGCCAAGCGACCGCGATCCCGGCTCACGCGCTATCCATCGCCGCGGTGAACATCCGCGCGATCCTCGCCAGGGTCGAGGCGGAGGCAGCTCTATGGGCGCGCGGGTTCGCCGACAACGCCGCGATGACCGAGCGGCAAGCCCAGATCAAGGCATGGGTGGACTCGGCTGCAGCGACAGTGAAAATGGTGGCTGACGCGGGCGTGAGCCTTGGGAAGCTGGCCGAGATCGACGTCTCTGCGGGCGTCTCGAAGATCGACGTCGTGATTGCGCAGGTGCGGTTGATCTTCGAGGGGCTCAGCACTGTCATGGCCACGATCTCGGTGGAGAGCGCCGAGGCACGGGGGAAGTTGGCGACGGCCGCTGGCTCCGCGGCAGAAGGCCTGGGCAAGGCCGGAGNNTTTATCGCCAAGTTCGTCGACAACCCATTCTTCGTCTCGCGCCAGGGCTCGTCCTTCTTCCAGCGCGTGCGCACCGCCCGTGCCGACTGGCTCGCCGAGCGGCTGAAGGAGACGATCCGGCGTGTCGTGAACGCGCTCGTCGATGGGCTAACCGGGATCACCGTGCCGGAAGGGCTGGGCGACGGGCTGGACCGACTGGTGGGCGTGTACGAGCGGCTGGCGGGTCTCCTGGAGCGGATCCAGGCGCTCGCCGTGCCGGACCCGGCCAAGATCCGCGAGATCGCAGCGGCAGCTGTCCTGCTCATCGCGTCGCTTGGTATGCAGTCACCCAGTGCGCTCGGTGGTGCGACCGGGGGCTTGAGGCTACCGGTCGGCGTTACCGCACCGACCGGCCCACCCATGAGCTTCGCGGCCTCGCCCGGGGCAGCCTTCCCGATCGGTAACAGACCGCCGACGGGTTCACCTGGCCCTCCGCCGATCAACATCACCGTTCCGCCGTCCCCGCCGCCGGCCGTCAACGTGTACCTCGACAGTGAGCAGATTGCCGCCCGCATCATGCAGAACGGCCACGACCGTTGGCGGCGGATCAACGGCTCTCAGACCGGAGGCGGGTAGTGGCCGACGAAAGCTTCCGCATCGACAGTACCCAGGTCCATCCCAACGTCGCGTGGACCTACGGCACGATGTGGATGCTGCCCTCAGGCCCTGGAGCGGCGGACGTCGACATGTTCCTCGACAGTCGGCCGATGGAGAGTGGCCTCGTGTTCCGCGGGCGCGTGACGCGCGACCGGCCGTTCCCGCTGCGGCTGTACGTCGACCTCGGCTCATCGGCCCCGAGCCGCCCCAAGGGCTACCAGAACTGGGAGGACCTGCTGGACCTTCTCTCGGCCGAGAAGGGTCTCGTGTCGTTCCAGCACTGGCGCGACGACGCCGTGAGCGGCACCGTCAAGCGCGAGCTCCTGGCGCAGGTGATCGAGGAGCCGCCTGCCGCCTACGTCGTTGGTGGCGACGAGCCCGGCATCCGGCCCAACGGAAATATCCTGTTCGAGACGCAGTGCGTGGCACCCTTCCCATGGTGGCGGACAGTCGGTGGTGCCACCGACTCGATCGTCGTCACCGGCGCTACGCCCAACGACAAGGCCATTGCGCGGGGCGGGCAGCTCGTGTGTGGCGTCAGGATCTCGATCACCACTACGGGTGCGCTCTCGGCCATGACGGTCTCCGATGGCGTGCGATCGATCGTGCTCACGGCCACCTTCGGCGCCAGCGCCAAGTACGTCGACTGGTACTGCACCGACCCAACGGCCACCGAGATCGGCTCCGGAGTGACGATCAACCGCGACGCGCACATCTCGCTCCACAGCGACCCCACAACGATCACCTGCACGCCCAACGGCGGCGCCACCGGCACGCACACCGTGGCGCTGACCTGGTACGCGCTCTGGAAGTCGGTGTAGCGTGGGTACCTACGCTGCCAACGGTGCCTCCCTCGACGACATCGCCCTGTGGCTGCTGCCGCCGGACAATGTGCGCGATGACTCGGCGGTGCACCTGAATGACGTCCTGACCGAGGTTGTATTCAGGGAGGGCTTACTCCTGCAGGACACGCTCGAAGTGACCGTGCCGTGGGGCACCCGGGCCTCGACCGCCACGTACAGCGGCACGAGCCACCAGGCCGCCGAGTGGGAGGAGCGGAGCCTGGAGCTTGCGGTGCGCGGGGTGCTGAAGTTCCACGGGCCCATCGACGACTTCGACGAAGACTGGGCGGGCTCGAAGGTCCCGGGTGCCGAATGGACCGACCCGGGCAGCCGCATCACTCTGGTCGCCAACACCTGGTTTACCCACCACATGCGCCGGCGCTACGTCGCGACCACTGACGGGAGCCCGTACAAGAAGACTGACCATCCAATCGACATCTTTCGCGACCTCATTCGGACTTCGATGGTGATCGGGTCGGTCGTAACGCCCACGAATTGGCAGCAGGGCAGCGAAACCCGCGACGACATGGGCTCGATGACCATCGCCGTCTCTGCAGACAGCCACGCCGGCACACAGATCACCTTCGAGGCAGAGTTCGGGGAGAACCTGTACGACGCGCTCATCCGGCTCTGCAATACTCCCGAGGACGACGCCAAGAAGTTGTGGCCGACGCAGAGCGTGTCCGGCACGACCGTCACCTACTCGGCGCTGGTAGGGCGCTCGGGTGGCTCGCGCGAGATTGGTAGCGACCTCTCGAGCACGGTCGTGGTGAGCGCCGAGCGGGGCAACCTCATCGCCTACAAGAAGTCCAAGAGCCGCAGCCGCAAGGAGAACCACATCTGCGCGCTCGGTCGTGGCGGCGGCCCCTTCCAGCGGCGTCGCTTCAAGGCCAACACGAGCGATATCGCTACCTCCGGCGTCTATGAGGGCATCTGGCCGAAGCCGTCGGGAAAGACCAACGAGGAGGTGGACCAGGAAGCGGCCCTCCGGCTCTTCGAGTACCAGGACGGCACGACCACCCACGAGTTCGGCATCGTCGAGGTCGATGGCTTCCTGTGGCCCATCGACTGGGGTGTCGGTGACAACCTGGGTATCTACACCCCCTCGGCCGAGTCGGTGACGCCGTTCATCATCGGTGTCGAGTGGCGCCTCTCTCCCCCGGGTCCGGCCGAGATCAAGCCGATGTTCGGCAAGCCGCCTCCCTCGCCCGAGGCAGAGACGGCCAGCCGCGGCGGCATGGCCGGTGGGCGCGGTGGCGGCAGTCGCAACGCCCGCAAGTCCGGCGAGATANNGAAGGCCGACGAGCCGCACGACGAGATGCAGTACGAGGGCTACGACACAACGACCTACGTACGCGTGAAGACGCATGCGACGGATCCCGGCGCCGACGGCGACGCCAACACGACCGAGATCATCAAGGACGAGATCCAGGGCGACTTCTTGCTCAGCGATCCGTCGCCCACCGGCACGGTGAGGATGCGTAACGCCAGCGGGGCCGACATCTACCTCCTCGCTACCCTGACGCCCCCCGCATGATGCGCCGACGCTATCTTGCCCTGCTTCTGCTCGCGGTGTTGGCCCTGTTGTGGTGGCTCACACCGCATCGTGCTGGCGGGGGCACTGAGGGGTGCGCGTGGATCTGCATCACGTGGACGCCCGCGCCGCCGACGGCCACGCCTGTGCCACCGACCGGCACTCCTGCAGCCCTCAGCCCTGCAGCTGTGCCGGTCGGCTACGGCGCGTTCTTCCTCGGCAACGAGCCTGCGGCCTCCTATCGAGCGATAGCCGACCTCGGAGCCGACTGGGCGGCCGTCCGCTGGGTGTGTGACGATCTCGCGGCCTGCCCGGTGGCATGGCTCGACGAAATGGTGTCCCGGGCAACGGACGCCGGGCTGCAGGTCATAGTGATCTGGTGGGTCGGTGAGGATGGGCTCCCGAATGGCGATTGCGGGAAGCCAGTCGACCTGAGCGCTCTGAAGAAGGTCGCCGAGGAGCTCGCAAGCCGGTACGCAGGACGAGTCCAGGCTTGGGCGTACGGCTGGGAAGTCGATGGCTGTGCCATGGCCCTCACGTGGTCGCGCACCCAGCAGTGGTTCTACGACGGCGTGAAGGCGGGCAACCCAGGTGCGGAGGTCGTGCTCGGCCTGGCCTACGAGCGCTTCCAGCCGGCTGGCCCATTCTACCAGGGCTTCTTGCCGGTCATGAGCACGATGCTCACGCGCCCGGCCTTCGATGTGGTGGCCTTCTCCGGATTCGATGACTTCCGCGCGGCCTGGAGCCCACCGGGTATCGAGGGCAAGGCCCTGGCCATGCGGGACATGCTCCGCCGGTCGCGCATTGTGGCTGACGTGGCGATGGTCGGAGGAGGCTTGCCGAGCGGGCCGTCCGATCAGTGGACGCTGCGCAGTGACGCGCTCCAGGCCGAGGGAATCCGCCGAATCCTCGTCGAGTGCGCCAAGGCCGGCGTGCGGTGGTGCGTGCTGTACCGCGCCAGCGACGATACCGGCGACGGCGCTGACTACGGGCTCCTGCGAGCGGACGGATCCGCGAAGCCAGCTGCGGGTGCGTTCGCTGAGACGGTCGGGCGACTGCGCGCCGGCGAGTCCGTCCCGGTTGTGCCCGGGCGAGACCGGATGGGGAAACGATGAGGACAGATATCATGAGACACGCGATTCGTGTTCTGCTACTGCTGCTGGTCATGCTGGCGGGGCTCTACGCGCTGGTCCTGTGGGCGGCGCAAGGTACCTATGGACGAGAGATCGCGCGGCAGGATGTGCCGACGATCACGGCCACGCTCACTATCACAGCGACGGTGACCACCGTGCCGCCCACCGACGAGCCGACGCAGACAGAGGAGGCGGCATGGACATCCACAGTTATGGCATCAGAGACGTCTACGGTTACAGCTGTGGCGACAGAATCAAGCTCACCGACACCACCGCCCTTGCCCGAGCCGACGATCACGCAGGTCTTCTGCAACACGGTGACGCCCGGGGCGACCTGGATACCGCTCCCGACGTACACGCCGTTCCCGACCTGGACGCCGGCGCCGACCTGGACGCCTTGGGTCGTGACGGAGACTCCGAGCTACACACCGACACCGACCGTGACCCGGAGTCCGTCACCATCGATTACGCCGGACGCGGTCGGTACCGCGGTGGCGGCGACCCTCACCGCGTTTGCTCCGACCGATGCGCCGTTCCGGGTCTTCTACTTCCCGATCATCGCGCAAGGGCGCTGACATGAACGACCAGGTATGGGTGGAGATCGGGAAGGAGCTGGGGCCATGGGCCTCTGTGATAGTTCTGACTCTCTACGCCTCGGTGACTATCTGGAACCGCCGCAGCAACGGCAAGGTCGCAGAGCTGATCGGCAGTGTGGAGAAGCGGCTGTCCGAGCAGATCACGAGTCTCCAAGAACAGACCTCTGCCAACTGCCGAGCGATAGCGTCTCTCCAGGCTTGCATGGAGCCGATAGAGCGGGAGCGGCGCGAGGCGGACAGCGAGCGCGTCCTTGGCCAGGTCGTGCGGCAGGCAGTGCAAGAGGCGATGAAGGGAGCGAAGAAGACATGAAGCGGGTAGTGAACGGCATTCATTGGTCGAATCAGCGGCATTGGTGGATCGAGGATGCGTGTCGTGTCGATCGCGGGCGGGGGTGCGTGACGGTGCTACACCACTTACTCTTCCCGCGTGATGAACTCGCGGACCAGTGGGGCGATGTCGAGAATCGCTATGTCTTCGGGAAACTACGGTTCGGCTGGAAGCCGCAGGGGATAGCGGCGGCGCCGGATCGTCTGATCCACATCCGCCTATACCACCCCGACTGGCGCAAGCTCGACCCGAAGGTTTGGGCCGAGCACGCGGCGCGGCTCTTGTCCAACTGGCAGTTCGAGGACCGGCGGGCGAACCTCTGGGACGATCCGCTCGTCGCCGTGTCGCCGGCGAATGAGCAGGACATCGAGGGCTGGATTGCCGCATCGGCTTTGCAGTATGAGGACATCGGCCGGTGGAACCTGGCTTTCTGGGATGCCCTTGATAAGGCAGTGCCCGGCCGCAGGGCGCTCTCGTGCTGGTCGGCGCTCGCGGGCGGGCACGATGCCTTCCCCGAGAACCCCGACAGCGAGTACGCGGTACCTGCGATCCGCGATGCGATCCAGCGGTGCGACCTGGGTGCCGTCCATCTGTACGGGCACATGGAGTGGGGCGCGAAGGGCGACGCGACGCTGCCGGGTGGGGCGGACGCCTACTGGCACATGCTGCGGGCGTGGCGGCCGAAGGGCTTCCGCGAGTCACTTCCGGGTGCCCGGCCAGGGCGACCGCCTGACCGCGGCGGCTTCTGTGCGCAGTTCCCGGGAAAGCCATTCATCGTGTCGGAGGCCGGCACGTTCGCGCACTTTGACCAAGCACGGACGGAGCAGACGGTCGCGGCCATGCGCGGACTGCTGCAACGTGCGCAGTCGGATGGGCACTGCCTGGGCGTGACATGGTTCATCTGGTCGACGGATGCGGCGCACCCGACCAACAACATCGGCGCGAATCCGGCGCTGAGAGCGGCGCTGGTGGAAATGCCGCCATTCGAGACGACCGGCATCGTGCCTATTGCGCGCGTGGGCGGTGTCCCAGTCACACCGGTGCCCGCACCCGCACCGCCGCCGGCCCCAACGCCGACCGTCGTGGAGCCGCGCATCCAGGTCGTCAAGGGCGACGGGTGGTTGTCGATCGTGCGCCGTTGCGGGCAGACCGGCAACACCGCCAACGTGGCGACGCTCAAGGCGGCGAACCCGGGTGTGACCAAGCTCACGGCTGGCACGTGGTTGCGCAGCCCGTGGCATCGCGTGGCGCCGCTATGACCCACACCGTGCGGTCGGGCGACACGCTGTACAAGCTCGCGCGACTGTACGGCGTCCCGTGGCGCGCCATCGCCGACGCGAATCTGATCGGGGCGCCGTACCTGCTCGCGGTCGGGCGTGTGCTCACCATCCCGGGTACTCGGCCGACGCCGCCCGGGTCGGTGCGCCTCGTGGACGAGCCGTCCGGCTACACCGCACACCGGTGGCCGCGCCGTGAGCCGGTGCGGTGGATCATCGTCCACGACCCGGTCGGGGGCACGCCAGCAAACACGCTGGCCTACCTGCGGAACAACGACCGCCAGGTCAGCTACAACGAGCTGGTCGTGCCCGGTGCACCGCCCGAGTCCGTGACGCTGGCGCCGCCGGAGTCCTACGTCGGCCACGCTGGCTTCGGCACCGCTCCGGACGGGACCCGAGGGTCGGCGCTCAACAGGGCGTCGTGGGGCTTGTGTCTCTGGAAGGCGATAGCAGACAACGGGCCGTTTCCGGACGACCTGCTCGCCGCGGCAGTGACGGTAGCCGCGCTTCGCTGTGGGCAATGGGGTCTCACGGCAGACCGAGTCCTCGCGCATCGAGAGGTGGACCCGCGCCGGCGCAGCGATCCGCGCGGGCTGGACATGGGCATCTTCCGGGAGATGGTGGCCCGGGCGTTGCGGCAGGCAGTTGAGGGTGATGAATTCGATATCGAGTACCGCATACTGTCCGGGGAGCATATCCGCTGGATAAGTTCGCGCGCGATGGTCGAGTCCAACGCGGAGGGCAAAACGGTCGCCATTGTCGGCACGAGCCTGGATATAACCGACCGCAAACATGCCGAAGAGCGCATCGACTTTCTGGCGCATTTCGATGCTCTGACCGGATTGCCGAATCGCGCCCAAATGGAAGACCGGCTCAAGTACGCGATCAGCATGGCAAAGCGTAACAAGGAGAACATCGCCCTGATGTTCATCGATCTTGACCGCTTCAAGGACATCAACGATACCCTGGGGCACAGTATCGGCGACGGTTTGCTGGTACTCCTGGCAAAACGCTTGCGCGACATGCTGCGCGAGCAGGATGTTGTCTCGCGCTTCGGCGGCGACGAGTTCATCGTGATGCTGCCCGGAACCGAAGTGCGCGGAATCTCGCTGGTCGTGCAGAAATTGCTGGAAATTATCGCGCAGCCTTATCAGGTCGAGCATTACGATCTGAACCTCACCGCGTCGGTCGGTATCGCAATCTATCCCGGCGACGGTGAGGACCTGGAGTCCCTTTCCAAGAATGCGGACGCCGCCATGTACCGCGCCAAGCAGGACGGCCGCAACTGCTTTCGCTTCTTCACCGCGGAGATGCAGGAGCGTTCGGCGCGCAACCTGCAACTGGTCAACGATCTGCGCCATGCGCTGGAGCGCGAACAATTCCATGTGTTGTACCAGCCGCAATTGTCGCTACAGGACGGCCGCATCGTCGGTGCCGAAGCGCTGCTGCGCTGGCAGCACCCCGAACTGGGGCTGGTGACGCCGGCCGAATTTATCCCGGTCGCGGAAGACAGCGGGTTGATCCTGCCGATCGGCGAATGGGTGATGCGCCATGCCGTGCGGCAGGCGAAGGAATGGATGGAGAACGGGTCCGAGCCGTTGGTGATGGCGGTGAACCTGTCCGCCGTGCAGTTCCGCCATGCAAACCTGCCCGACATGGTCACGCGGATATTGGAAGAGGAAGACTTGCCGCCGGAGTACCTGGAGCTGGAACTGACCGAAGGGGTGGCGATGAACGATCCGCAGTCCGCCATCGCCATGATGGACAATCTGCACGACCGCGGCATCCGCATGTCCATCGACGACTTCGGCACCGGTTACTCGTCGCTGAGTTACCTGAAGAAGTTCAAGATCTACAAGCTCAAGATCGACCAGTCGTTCGTGCGTGACATCAGCACCGATCCGGAAGACAAGGCCATCGTCAGCACCATCATCAGCATGGCACGGAACCTCGGCCTGAAAACCATCGCCGAAGGTGTCGAAACGGCCGGGCAGCTCTCGTTCCTACTCGAGCAGGGCTGCGACGAGGTGCAGGGGTATTACTACAGCAAGCCGTTGCCGGCGGAGCAGTTTGCGGCCTTCATGGCTGCCGCAAAGGATAGCTGATCGCCGGAACGGTGACCCGGCGTGGCAGGCGGTCAGTGGACGATCTGTTGATTCAGGGTGGATAGCAGTTTGGAGAGGTTGACCGGTTTGTGCAGCACCGGCCACGGAATGTCGCGGGTGCTGCTGATGAAGCCGGAGGAGGTCTCGCCGGTGATGATGACCGAGCGGATGGGAGCATGGTGTCCCCGTTGTACTGCATTCAGGAAGTCGATTCCGGTGAGTTCACCGCTCAGTGCGAAATCGACGATGTAGAAATCCGCATCGTCTGTTCCGGCATGTCGCAACGCGGCTTCCGCATCGGCAAAAAGAAGTGCCTCGGCGCCGAGACCCTGCAACAGGTTGAGCAGACCGTTGGAAACCAGCGCATCGTCTTCGAGTACCACGACCCGTTTACCATGCAGTAGCGTATCGAGTGCGATTGTGCCGTCAGGGCTGGTTTTTGCTGTGATATGTCCCAGATGGCCGGGTCTGCCGTTGAGCGGGATGGAGAGTTCGAACACCGAGCCATGCCCGAGCCGTGATCTGCAAGTGACTTCGCCGCCGAGCAGGGTCATGGCGCGCTGGCAGATGGAGAGCCCCAGGCCGAGTCCCGCCTCGCGGTTGCGCTGGGGATTGTTCGCCTGGTAGAACTCGTCGAAGATGAAAGGAAGATCGGCTTCGGCGATGCCGCAGCCTGTGTCCCATACCTGCAGAAGCACTTTGTTGCCGCGCACCCTGGCACTGACGAGGATGGCTCCCCGGGGCGTGAATTTTATTGCGTTGGAGACCAGGTTCATCACAACGGATTGCAGCAGGCCGATATCGGTGCGGACGACCAGCGACTTGCCCATTGGAAAGTGAAGGCGCAGGCCCAGTCGCTTCTCCAGTGTGGCCTGCGCGAAGTTCTGCCCCAGCCAGTTGAACAACTCTAGCAGGTCGAATGTGGCGAACTGGGGTCTGATCAGTCCGGCATCGAACTTTGAGATATCGAGCAGCCGTTCCAGCAGGTTGGAAAAGACGTTCATCGACTGGTCCAGACGATCGATTAGCTTCATCTGGCGTTCGCTGCTGGCACTGAGTTTCAGTGCGTCCACGAACAGGTTCGCGGCGGCGATCGGCTGGCGCAGATCATGGCCTGCGGCGGCGAGGAAGCGGGTCTTGGAAAGTTCTTTCTCCTCCAGTTGACGCAGGGAGTTGTGCAGTTTCTCTTCCAGGCGGATGCGCTCGGTGATGTCCGCCATGATCCCGATGCTGGACGGTTTTCCTTTCCAGTCAAGGGTGCTGGCATGCACCTCCAATTGCCGTATCTGTCCGTCCTTTCGCACCACCCTGACCACATAGGGAGAGACGACTTTCTCGCCCTGCATGCGCCGCTGGTAGTAGTCCTGCACCCAGTTTCGGTCTTCCTCATGGACGAGCGGAAGGAACGGCCGGTCCTGCAATTCGTCCCCGGCGTAGCCGGTCATTTCGGCCGAAACCGGATTGAAGTACTTGATCAGACCATCCTGGATGATGACGATACCCAAGGGGAGCTGCTCGGCAAAGTTGCGATAGCGTGCCTCCGATTCCTGCAAGGCGGTCTCGAAACGGCGGCGCTCGGTGATGTCGCTGGCCAGTGCCATGATTAATTTCTCATTGTCGAGCGTGAGCGACACCAGACGCACCTCTATCGGGAATGTGCTGCCGTCCTTGCGTCTGTGGGTGGAGGTGAAACAAACCGGTCTGCCGGGCTCGAGCAGTTCCCACCTCGGCTGGTTGACGTTCAGTTCGAAGTTGGGAGCGATCTCGCCCAGATGCATCTTGCACAGTTCTTCGCTGCTGTAACCCAGCGTGTCACAGGCCTGCTGGTTGACTTCGAGGATGCAGCCGTTGAAATCGTGGATGAACATCGAATCGGCGGCCTGCTGGAGCAGTGCCTTGTATCGCGATTCGCTGCGCTGGATACGCTGCCGGGCTTCCTTGCTGTCGGTGATGTCCTGTACCGAGCCGGTGCCGGAGATCAGCTCGCCGCCTGCATCCACGTCCAGTCGCGCACGCTCTTCTACCCAACGTGTTTCGTCGTTGACGATGATGCGGTGCTGGACGTGGTAGAGCTCGCCCCGCAGCGCTGCCTGCCAGGCTGAGTCGACTTTGCCCTTGTCGTCCGGATGCACATTGCCGAGGAACGAATCGTAGGTTACCGGCGTGCCGACCGGTATCCCGAAGATGCGGTAGGTCTCGTCGGACCACAACAGGATATTGCTGGGGAATATGAGCCGCCAACTGCCGATCCGTGCGACGGATTGCGTGTTATGCAGCAGTTCGTTCACCCCCAGCAGGGATTCCTCGATCTTCTTGCGTTCTCCCTGCATGGTCGTTGCCATGAGTCCGATCAGCGCGGTGATGAACATGTAAAGCCAGGCCAGGTACATGCCTTCGTCCGTCGGCAATGATCCGAAGACGCCTTTGTTCAGTGCAGTTCCGATGGCGGCGAACGCCGAGAGCGTTACTACGGCAAGCGATGCGCCGGTGACGCCCAGTCTGAGCGCTGCCCATAGCACCATCGGCAGGGGAAGGAACGCCAGCGGCAGTACGTGTGATTCGAAGTCGATGAGGAAGGTGAATGATCCGGCGACGCCCAGCAGCAGGACGCAGATCAGTAATTCGGCGGGGCAACAGCGCAATTCGGCACGACTGGTTTTGTTAAAGCTCAGTAGCAAAGGACTGACTAGCAGGATGCTGATCATGTCGCCGAGCCACCAATTCATCCAGGCGACCGGCATGCCGGCAGGCTGCAACAAACCGCCCAGCCACAGCGTGCCGATCCCGATGGCCGCGGGAAACAGCGGGCTGATGCTCGCAGCGGCGAACAGGGCCAGCAGGTCGTATTGCCGGGTGAAGAAGGGGTTGAAGCGCCAGCGTTTCAACAGCCATACGGCGGCAAGCGGGGTGAGCGTGTTGCCCGTTGCGCTCAGCAGCGCGAGCGGGATGGCGGAACCGAGCGAGAGGTCGAACAGGAACGCGCCGAGGAAGATGCCGCCGAGCATGTATCGCGAACCCCAGCGCAACAGGATCGCTGCGGCCATTCCGGTGGGCAACCAGAACAGGGTGATGTGGCTGTCGTGGGTGGGAAAGAACAGGCCCAGCTTGGCGCTGGCAAAATAGGCCAACGCCAATAGCAGCGATTGGGCTGGCGGTGCCCGGAGGAGACTGCGCGCGCTGACGGGCAGGGGCGCCATCAGTCCGGTGGAGACGAATGGACAAGGAAGGGAGACGGCTGCCCGGCCCGACTATGGAAGGCAGGCGCAGATTTCCCGGTTCCGGGCAAAGTGTGGTCGGTGGAACTCGCTGGCAAGTTACTCTCCCTTTGTCCGGCGGAAGCTCCCATGTGCCCGGGAGTCATGTCTTGCGCCGGCGATCCCCTGCGCCCCTTATGACGGGAAGTCCGCTGTTCGCCTTGCCCAGTGCGTGCGGGGCGAAGTGCGTGCGCGAATCTGCAAGTGGGGCGAACTCTATGGGAGAGCTGCGGTTGCTGTCAATGCCGCTTTGGGGGTATCGCGATGCCGTCATTATGGGTTGCAAAGGTATAATGCCCGCCTTCGTTCATCTGTCGTGGAGTCATCTTGTTCAAGCTCATCGGTATCGCTGCGGGTTATTACTTTTTTGGATGGTGGGGTGTGCTGTTCGGACTGATCCTGGGTTCGGTCATTGACCGCATCCGCGCGTTCGGTCAGGGTGCGCTGAACCCGATGCAGAACGCGCTGCGCCAGGCGGTGTTCCTCGAGACGGTTTTCATCGCCATGGGCAAGCTGGCCAAGGCGGACGGGCGCGTGTCGGAAGAAGAGATCGCGCATGTCGAGCAGTTCATGCAGAAGCTGGGCATGACGGCGGAACATCGCCAGCAGGCCATCGCCCTGTTCAAGCAGGGTGCCGCCCCGGACTTCGACATCGAGCCGACCCTGCAGCGTTTCATGGTGGCGTGCGGACACACGCGCAATCTGAAAGAGATGCTGCTGATCTACCTGATCGTGATGGCGCTGGCCGACGGCCACTTCCACCCGGCGGAAGAAGCACTGCTCACCGATATCGCGGGACGTCTGGGCTATGGCCGCGAGGCGTTCAAGCGCCTGATGGACATGGTGCTGAACCAGACCCATTTCGGCGGCGGTCAGGTCACCACCGAAGCGGCGCTGGACGATGCCTACAAGGCGCTGGGTGTGACGAAAGACAGCAGTGATGCCGAGATCAAACGCGCGTACCGCAAGCTGATGAGCCAGTACCACCCGGACAAGCTGATCGGTCAGGGCATGCCGGAAGACATGATCAAGATGGCGACCGAGCAGGCCAAGGATATTCAGCTCGCTTACGATCTGATCAAGAAGCAGCGCGATCTCTGAAGCCATGAAGATCGTCCTGGTACGCCACGGCGAGAGCGAAGGCAACGTCAAAGACGAGATCAACGATGATCCCAAACGCATCGTCAATCTGACTGCGCGCGGCAGAGAACAGGCCGCCGTCGCGGCAGCGCAGCTGCGCGACATACCTTTCACCAACGCCTATGTGTCGCAGTTTCCGCGCGCGCAGCAGACCATCGCAATTCTGTTGCAGCATCACCGGCTCGAACCGCTTATCGATGCGCGCCTTAACGAGCGCATCTCCGGCATGGACGGGTTGCATGTGGATCAGTTCAACGATCTGGCGCGCTCCGATTACCTGCACATCAAGCCGCCCGGAGGCGAGTCGTTCATCGAGCAGATGGAGCGCTTGCGCAGTTTTTTAGATGAGATAGCGGCGCGCCATCCCGATGCAGTCGTGCTCGCGGTGTCGCACGAGAATCCCATCGTGGCGGTGCTGTGCCTGACGAGTACGAACCCGGCGCAGACTGCGCGGCAGGGAATTAAAAATTGCGGGCGGGTGGAACTGGAGTGGCCTGCCGCGGGACGGTGAGTCTCAGGCCGTGGTGTCGATCACGGTGCCGATGTTCTCGGTGCCTGTGGTTGTGACATTGGTGACAACGGGGTTGGTCTGCGCGACCGTTTCGGGAAGTTTGGTGTAGACCTCGGCCAGCTGGGTCTGCGCATTGCTGATCGACTCCGCCGCCTTGATTCCCATGTTGGCCTGATTGGCCTTGGCTTGTGCCTGACCGGCCTTGATCTCGAGCGAACGGGCGCTGTCCTGCGCGCGTTCGGCGGCGGCCCTGGCATCGCTCGCCTGACTCTGCAGCGCGCGCGCCACTTGAGTGGCCTGATCGGCCGCGCGTTGTACCTGTTGTGACCTGACCTGTTGCCAGACGCCGCTGGTGACGGCGGTGATCGATGATGCGGTAGCCATTGCCAGTACCTCCTGCTTCGATCCTCTGTGAAAAATCATACGCTTCAACTCATGCATATTCAATGATCATCACCGGTCGTAGTTCGTCTTCGGATACCCGCGGCACCCCCTTGATACTCACATCCGCCGGATGGCTTTGTACGGCAACACACACAAATCACCTTGTTTTTGATGTGGTAAATAATTGACTAATAAAGAAAATCCGCATATAAGGCGAACCTAATAAAGATAAATCAAAAGGGGAACATGAATGAGCTCACGAGCTGTTCATGGGAGTAATTTGCCATTCATCATCAGATCCGCGGGCCTGATCGTCGCCTATCTGGTTGCTGCTCTGTTCGGCATGTCGTTCGGCACGGTGGACACCAGCGTGACGATATTCTGGCCTGCGGCAGGAATCGCGCTGGCCGCATTGCTGCTGGGCGGCGTTCGCTATCTTCCGGCTGTGTTCGTGGGGGCGTATCTCGCTGCGGTCATGGCCGATGCGCCGACGCTCTTTGCCATCGGCACTTCCGTCGGCGACACGCTGGAGACCTATCTCGGCTATACCCTGCTCAGGCGCTTCGGCAATATCGATCCTGCACTGATCCGTGTCCGCGATCTCTTTTCCATCCTGCTGATGGGTGCGCTGGTCCCCTCTGCGGTGAGCGCGGTGCTGGGGCCGCTCACATTGCTTGCGTCGGGAACCATCACTTCCGAGTTTCTTCCCGCGATCATGTGGCGCTGGTGGCGCGCCGACGTGCTCGGTGTCGCTTTCGTCACGCCGCTCATCCTGGTGTTCGTGAAAGCCAGATCGAGATTCTACAAACAGGAACGCGTCTGGGAGATGCTCGCGCTGTGGACGGCGTCGTTCATCATCGGACAGAATATTTTCATCGGCTGGCCGCTGCCCTTGCTCGATCTGGAACAACCTCTCGGACTGGCCTGGTTATTCCCGGCACTGTTCTGGGCGGGCCTGCGCACCGGCAAAAGGAACACAGGCCTGATCCAGTTGCTGTTCGTCGCCCAGGCTCTGGCTAGTTCCTATTTGCACGTGGGTGTCTTTGCGGATGATTTTGCGCATTACGGTCTGGCGAACTTCTGGATGTTCTCCCTGCTGCAGGCAGCGCTGGGTATGTCGCTGGCCATCATGTCGAGCATGCAGCGCTGGGATGTGTACCGGCTCGCGCTGAGCTCCAAAGTGTTCGCCGTCAGCAACGACGGCATCATCATCACTGATGCCAGGAACAACATCATCGAAGTCAATCCGGCGTTCACGGCGCTGACCGGCTACGCGCGCGAAGAAGTGATCGGCAAGAACCCGCGCATGCTGGCTTCCGGCAAGCAGGACCGCAGATTCTACGACGACATGTGGAACACTCTGCTCGAGTTTGGGCATTGGGAGGGCGAGTTATGGAACCGGCGCAAGGATGGTGCCATCTATCTGGAAAAGCTTCACATCCACACGCTGACCGACCAGAACAAAAGGCCGATCAACCGTATCGGCATCTTTGCCGATATCACTTTGAGCAAGGCGGAGCAGGAGACCTTTGCCCATCAGGCGCAGCACGACTGTCTCACCAATCTACCCAACCGTCTGCTGTTCCGCGACCGCTTCAACCAGCAGTTGGCCATGTCCAGACGCCACGCCAAAAAGTTTGCCGTCATCTATCTCGATCTCGACCAGTTCAAACCCGTGAACGACACGCTGGGACACCAGATGGGTGACCAGTTGCTGGTGGCGGTGGCCGTGCGTCTGACATCACTGGTGCGCGAGATCGACACGGTCTCGCGCTTCGGCGGCGACGAATTCGCCATCCTGGTCTCCGAGGTCCTGTCGCGGGACGATGTCACCAATCTGGCGGAGAAGATACTGGAGACGCTGAACCGGCGCTTCGAGATAGAGGGGAACTCGATCTTTGTCTCGGGCAGTCTGGGGATCGCGGTCTACCCCGACGATGGCAGTGACATGGAGACCCTGCTGAACCATGCCGATGCCGCCATGTATCAGGCCAAGCGCAACGGCGCGAACTGCTATTACTGAGTCGGGACGGTGACGAAACAAAAAAGGCGACCGCAAGGTCGCCTTTTTTGTTGAAGCGGACAGAGCTTACTCGATCTTGGCCTTGGCACGCAGGTCTTCGATGAGCTTCTGGATGGCTTGCTGTTGCATGCGTTTTTCCAGCTGCGGTTTCATCTCTTCAAAGGTCGGGACCTTCAACTCGCGCGTGTCTTCCAGCTTGATGATATGCCAGCCGAACTGTGTCTGCACCGGAGCGCTGACCTGGCCCTTGCTGAGCTTCATCGCGGCTTCGGCGAAAGGCTGCACGAAATTGGACGGGACAGCCCAGCCCAGATCGCCGCCGTTGTCCTTGGAGCCGGGGTCCTTGCTCTTGCTCTTCGCGATCTTGCTGAACTTGGCGCCTTTCTTGATCTCGGCTGCGGCCTTCTTTGCTTCGTCTTCGCTCTCGACCAGGATGTGCGACAGCTTGAACTCCTTGTTGCCGACGCGCGCCTTCATGGCTTCATATTCCTGCTTCATCGCATCGCTGCTGACTGGGTTGTTCTTCACGAAGTCCTGCACGAAAGCACCGGCCAGTACAGATTGGCGGGCCAGTTCGAGTTGCTGCGCGGTGTCGGCCTGCTTGTCCAGCCCGTTCTTGCCGGCGGTCTGCGAGATCACTTCCAGATTGATCAGATCCTCGCGGATCGCCTTGCGCATCTCGTCGCTTTCCGGCTGACCTTGCTGTGCTGCGGCCTTGACGCGCATATCCACGCGTGCTTTCGGGATGGCGACGCCGTTCACCAGCGCTTCAGCCTTGTCATCGGCAGCCTGTGCGCCTGCGGCGAAAGCCAGCAAAGCCGACAGCAGGGCAAATTTGGAAAATTTCAGCATGTTTCTTTCCTTTGAAAGTTAGGTTTGGGGTGGTTCAAAAATTACCCGAGGCGCAATATAGCACGGCTCAGACGGGAAATACTTTGCGGAACGGACGAACGGCAACCTGTGCATAAACCCCTGCCGCCACATAAGGGTCGGCCACCGCCCACGCCTCGGCCGCCTCCAGAGATGCAAACTCGGCCACGATGAGACTGCCGCTGAATCCGGCCGCGCCGGGGTCGACGGCATCGACCGCGGGGAAGGGGCCGGCCATCAGCAAACGGCCCTCATCCTGCAAGGTCTGCAGGCGCGCCAGATGGGCAGGGCGCGCGGCTTTGCGGTTTTCCAGGCTGTCGGGAACGTCGTTGCCGAAGATGGCATACAGCATCATTTGTTTTCCTTGTCTTCTTCCACATACTTCGACAGCATCGCCGCTTGCGCGAAGATGAACACGATCATCATCCCCGTGGCACCGAACAGTTTGAAATTGACCCAGGCATCGGTGGAGTAGCTGTAGGCGACATAGATGTTGACCACGCCGAGCACGGCGAAGAAAGCCGCCCATGCCAGATTGACGTTGCCCCACACCGGATCGGGCAGTTTGATCTTCTCTTCCAGCAATGCGCGCATCAGGTTCTTCTTGAACAGGATGGGCGCGAACAGCAAGGCAGCGGAGAAGAACCAGTACAGCACGGTGGGCTTCCACTTGATGAAGGTCTCGTCGTGCAGCAGCAGGGTCGCGCCGCCGAACACGGTGATGATGCCCAGGCTGACCCACAGCATGGTGTCGACCTTGCCGTGGCGATATTTCACCCAGCCGACCTGCACGAAGGTGGCGACGATGGCCACAGCCGTGGCGGCGTAGACCCCCGCAAACTTGAAGACGGCAAAGAAGAGGATGACGGGAAAAAGGTCGAACAGTAATTTCATGGTGTGTGTCAGTTGTAGGATGGGGGGAGCCCTTCGACTTCGCTCAGGACAGGCTGCGCGATACCCATCGTTATTTACGATCCAGGGCAAGCGAGGCTGAGTTGATGCAAAAGCGCAGTCCGGTCGGTTCGGGGCCGTCTTCGAACACATGGCCGAGGTGCGCGTCGCAGGCGGAGCAGCAGACTTCGACGCGATCCATTCCGAGCGGGTCGTCCTCATTGTAGACGACGGCATCCTCGTTGATGGGCTGCCAGAAGCTGGGCCAGCCGGTACCGGATTCGTATTTGGTCTCCGAGTCGAACAGCGGCGCACCGCAGCAAATGCAGCGGTAGACACCGATGTCGTTGCAATCCCAGTATTCGCCGGTGAAGGCGGGCTCGGTGCCGCATTTGCGGCACACTTCATATTGCTCCGGCGTCAGTTCTTCTTGCCACTCTGCGTCGGTCTTGTCGATTTCGCT
This sequence comes from Gallionellaceae bacterium, assembly GCA_003445795.1. GTDB lineage: Bacteria > Pseudomonadota > Gammaproteobacteria > Burkholderiales > Gallionellaceae > Sideroxyarcus. Next base: position 16,066 of record DMCN01000081.1, on the reverse strand, counting down.
CATGTCTGTTCCGCCAATGATGTTTTCACGCCGGGGCGGGTGCTCATCCGGTTGAACCATGCGGCCAGGTTCGGATGTGCGCTGCGCCAGTCGCGCTCGGGTTGGCGCAGGTCGAGATAGACCAGCGCGCTTAACAATGCCAGATCGGCCAGCGTGATGCTGTCGCCCTCGCACCAGGCGCGGTCGCCGAGTTGCCCGGCGACATGTTCCAGCGTGCGGGTGACCGCAGTGAGGTGCAGGTCGATGTTGCTCTGCTCCTGTTTCTCTGCCGGGCGGATGCGTTCGTTGCGCACCACGATGGCGGAATCCATGATGCCGTCAGCCAACGCTTCCCAGCGTTTCACGCGCATGCGCGCCAGCGCGTCGTGGCGCGGGATAAGGATGGGCGTGTCGTTGAGCGTGTCGACATATTCGGCGATCACCGGCGAATCGAACACGCAGGTCTCTTCGTCGAGGATCAGCGCCGGGATACGCCCCAGCGGATTGACGCGGTAGACCGAGCTGTTCGGGTCGCTGGGCGGATCGACCAGGTAAGTGTGCGGGATGTTCTTTTCCAGCAGCACCAGACGTGCTTTGCGCACGTAAGGGCTGGTGTTGGAACCGATCAGCTTCAAAGCACTTCCGCAGCGTGGTCCGCCAGACGCGAACGTTCGCCGCGTGTGAGCGTGACATGGCCGCTGTGCGACCAGCCCTTGAACCTGTCCACCACGTAAGTCAGACCGGAACTGCCCTCGGTGAGGTAGGGCGTGTCGATCTGCGCGATGTTGCCCATGCACACCACNNAGCGTCTTCATCTGCTTGGGCGTCAGGTTCTGCGCCTCGTCAATGATCAGGTACTTGTTGAGGAAGGTGCGGCCGCGCATGAAGTTGAGCGACTTGATCTTGATGCGGCTGCGGATCAGGTCGCGTGTTGCGGCGCGGCCCCATTCGCCACCCTCGTCGTCGGACTTGTTCAGCACGTCGAGATTGTCGTCCAGCGCGCCCATCCACGGCGACATCTTCTCTTCCTCGGTACCCGGCAGGAAGCCGATGTCCTCGCCCACCGACACGGTGACGCGGGTCATGATGATCTCGGAATAGATCTTGTGTTCCAGCACCTGCATCAGACCGGCGGCCAGCGTGAGCAGGGTCTTGCCGGTACCGGCCTGGCCCAGCAGCGTGACGAAATCGATCTCCGGATTCATCAGCAGGTTGAGCACGAAGTTCTGCTCGCGGTTGCGCGCGGTGATGCCCCAGATCGCATTCTTGGTGTGGGTGTAGTCGGTGAGCGTGCGCAGCGTGGCGGTGTTGTCGTCCTGTGCGGCGACCACGGCCAGGAAAGGATTGCTGGCGTCGTCCTGATAGACGAACTCGTTCACCAGCAGGTCACGGCAATCCGGTCCCTTGATGTTGTAGAAGGTGTGCGCGCCCTGCGTGCCGGACACCATGTCCTTGCCGTTCTTGTCCCAGAAATCGGGATGCAACTCGCGTATGCCGGAATAGAGCAGGTCGGTGTCTTCCAGCACCTTGTCGTTGAAGTAGTCCTGCGCCGCCAAGCCCAGGGCGCGCGCCTTGATGCGCATGTTGATGTCTTTGCTGACCAGCGCGATCTGGCGTTTGGAATGCTGATTGTGCAGGTGGGCGACCACGCCGAGGATGGCGTTGTCGGCCTTGCCGTTCGCCAGCGTCACCGGTAGCGGGTCGTTGATGAATTCGGTCTGCAGGAACAGGCGCCCGGTGGCGTTCTTGTTACCCAGCGCATCCAGCGGCACACCTTCGTCGATGCTGTCCTCGCTTGAACTGACCAGGTTATCCAGAAAGCGGCTGGCCTGACGCGCGTTGCGCGCAACTTCCGTCATGCCCTTCTTGTTGTTGTCCAGCTCTTCCAGCACGAACATCGGCAGATAGACATCGTGTTCCTCGAAACGGAACAGGCTGGTCGGGTCGTGCATCAGCACGTTGGTATCCAGCACGAAGAGTTTGGTTTCCGGTGTTGCTGTGCGTGCGTTCATGGTTTCCCTTTAGAGCGTTTGAACAAAGGCGAGTACTTCTTCTGCGTGGCCGTCCGCCTTGAGGCCGCGCCATTCCTTGCGGATGATGCCCTTGTTGTCGAGCACAAAAGTGCTGCGCTCGATACCGCGTACATCCTTGCCGTACAACTTCTTCTGCTTGATCACACCAAACTGCGTGCAGAGCTTCTCTTCCGCGTCCGAAAGCAGCGCGAAAGGCAGCGTGAACCGTGTCTTGAAATTCTCATGCGACTTGATGCTGTCGCGCGACACCCCCACGATTTCGCACCCGGCCTTTTGATAAGCCGCATACAAATCGCGAAACTGCTGCGCCTCGGTAGTGCAACCCGGCGTACTGTCCTTGGGATAGAAATAGATCACCAACGATTTGCTGCGGATAGGGTAGAGCGTGAAATCGACGCCGCCAGTGGCGGGCAGGGTGAAATCGGCTACAGCTTGTATTGGCATCAATGGCTCCGGTTACTGGCTCCATTGTTGTCAAAATCGGGCGGTTAGGCAAGCGGGTTCGGCGGGTATGGAGGCACTCTCCTAAAAGATGAGGGAGGGCTTTGAAGAACTGGTTTGAATCGATGAGCGCAGTTGCAGAGCGAAAAGCTACACATTCGAAAGGGCTTTAACGGTCTATATCTTTTGGCATATGTCTTTTGCGGGCGGCATGTGTTAGCCCCTGCGAAATTGCCGGAGGGTGTTGTTTTGTATAGGTGGGTGACGGCGAAATGAGCCGTGGGTAATGGTAGCGGAGCTGTTGTGAAAGCATAGCGGACTAATCAACTATCTAGGCAGTTTGGCATATTGACTAGAACGTGGTTTCCGCTCAAAGTCGCCACAGGATGAGTGAGGTCTTTGGGCGTCACGTTTTTGTTGGTCTCGGGCAATGAATCGCGGGGGGGGAGAAATGAACACTGGAATGGTTAAATCCAAAGCAAGCGGGCTTGCTTTGATGGGGAAGGTTTTGGTTGGGGTGATGGTGTTGGCGGCGGGGATGATGCCGCGACTGGCAGAGGCCACAATAACGGATTTTGAATTTAGGCAATTCATCACAACATTATGCGGCGGTGCTCCTCAGCCCGGCTGGGATACGGTTTCATTAAATGCGATGTGTACTGATGCCGCCCCCGGTTTTATTGGCAGTGGTGGGGCTGCTTCTGCCAACGTGGGCACGAGTAATGCCAGTGGTGGGCTCACATTAAAAAAGAAAAAAGGAGCGTACGATTCCAAGGAGCCTTCTGTAGTCGGTGCTAGTGCCGATGGTGGCGGGTGGGGGGTGCTGGTTACACCGCAATACGGAAAAACCAGTCGTGCTGAAACGGACTGGGAAAACGGGTATCAGTCCGATCTTAAAGGTTTGGTGTTAGGTTTGGATTATCGTTTCTCCGATACATTGATATTGGGTATGGCGCTAGGACAAACTAAAGATAACGCGAATTTTCTTAATAGTGCAGGTAGCTTGAAAAGTAGCAGCAATACAGCAACGGTTTATAGCACATGGATGGTTTCAGAGAATTCTTCCATAGATGGCTATATCGGATATGGGGCAATTTCATTAGATAGTCGCCGCCAAGTAAATTTTGGTCTCATCTCCGGTATGACTGGAGGCGCCACATCCGGGCGGCAGATTTTGGCCGGGATGTCGGCGAGTTATCAGGCAGAGCTTGGTCGTGCCGTAGTTGCCCCGTTTATCAATCTGGACTACATCACAACCAAGATCGATGGTTACAGTGAAACGGGGTCAACCACCATGGAACTGAGGTTTGCTGAGCGGAAGGCCATTTCATTTACTAGTAGCTTGGGGACTCGGCTGGGTTCTTCATACGGATATAAGTGGGGAACACTTCTTCCCTCGATTAGTTTGGCAGCAGTGCATGAGTTCCAAAACAAATCAAAGCAAATCAATAATGAGTTGGTGAGCACGCCTGGCTATGGTTTTTCTGTGACTACAGATTCTCCCGATCGCAACTATCTCAATATCGGTCTCGGAATGGCCGCTGCGCTAAATGGTGGTGCTCAGCTCTTTCTCGATTACGAGAAGCGTACCCAAGACAAGTTGCTAAGTAGCTGGGCAGTGAGTCTCGGCGGTTTGTTCGAATTCTAGTCGCGCACGGCAATTGATGAGTGCAGTGCGCACTTTATGCCTGCTCATCCTTCTAACCCTTACCACGCAATTCTCCGGCTGCGCCAATCCGGCGCAGCGTCTGGATGCGCGTGCAAGCGAATTGGGTTATCGCAGGGTGATGTTGCAGGGCGATGGTTTTAGCCATGTGGCGTATTTCAAGGATGGGCGCGCGGCGGCGGGCAAGACATTGCATGTGTATCTGGAGGGTGACGGCACACCCTGGATACGAAAGCGGGTGCCGGCGTCCGATCCGACACCACGCAATCCTTTGATGCTTGAGCTGATGTCGCTCGATGCAGCACCCAGTGTGTATTTGGGGCGGCCTTGTTATCACGGTGTACACAGCAGCGCATGCACACTGGATATCTGGACCAACATGCGTTATTCGGAAACAGTCGTGGCAAGCATGTCCGCAGCATTGGATAGTGTATCGGCGGGGTACCAATCACTGGTTCTGCTGGGGCATAGCGGTGGCGGTACGTTGGCGATGCTGTTGGCCGAACGCCAGCCCAAGGTAACGATGGTCGTGACAGTGGCGGCGAATCTCGATTCGGATAGATGGGCGGCGCTGCATAAGCAACAGGCATTGAGCGGTTCGCTCAATCCTGCAACCAGGCCATCACTGAGGACGAGCATTCGGCAGATGCACTATGCGGGCGCGGAAGATGACAACGTGCCGCCGCAACTGGTGCGCGATGCAGTAGCACAACAGCCGGGGGCGACGTTCAAGGTGTACCCGAAACAGGATCACCGTTGTTGTTGGCGTGATGTATGGCCGGAGGTGCTTGGTGAACTTTCAGCAGATTAGTTTCAATATTGGCAGGCAACATTTTTCATTTGAGGGGATGACGATGGATGCACGTATGTTCGCAGGTGTTTCGGTAAGCCGGTTTGGGTATCTGTTTTGGGGATTACTCTTTTCCATCCTTACAGTGCAGTGTGCACAAGCAGAACCTGTGGTCGTCAGTGTTGATCATCGTGTGACAGTGTCCTATTCCAAACTCCAGATCGACGCCAGAAAAAGCATTCTTACAGTACAGGCGCGCATCAAAAATCGTTCTGATGCGGCGCTGCTGTCGCCGCTGCAACTTTCGTTTGATCAGGCAGCCCTCAAGAATCTTCGCATACAGAATGCACATGGCGTTGGCAAGGATGGGCGGCCTTATTTCGACATAAAGCTGCCGAAGGGGGTGCTCTTGGCAAAGGCCGGCACTGATGCAATTAAGGTTGTGATTGCGGTGGAGAGAAAAGACAAGAAGGCAAAAAACGATAATGAGAAAACCATTTTGGTTGCGTTGAGCAGTGCGCAGCATATCAGTGCGGGTGTGGAGGTTTCACCACTGGAGCCGCGAGCAGAGCCATATGCACTCAAGGCAGATAGCGGTAAGGTGGTTGTTCGATTTAGCGTGAGGATGATCGGCCAAGTGAAATCTGCCGGTAGTGTCTATCTACGTCGAGCCGGTAGCAAAGACGCCGTCGCCATGAATGACTACGGCAAGGATGGCGATCTGGTTGCCAAAGACGGTATCTATGGCGCGAATGTGACACTGGATACGAACAAGTTAAAGCCGGATACCTGCATAGACTTCCTGGCCTACATCAAACGAGGGCGTGCCGAGATTGCATCATCATCACTTAACTTGTGTGTAAGCGCATTCCCGATTCGGATGAGCGACTCAAAAGGCGCCAAGACGGTTGAATTGCCGGAGGGAACAAAGGCAATTGCTGATGAGCTATTGATTGCAGTTGTGGCTAACACTAAGTCCGATGTCATTCGTCGCTTGGCAGCGGAGATCAATGCCAAGGTGGTTGGCAGCATCCTGCCTTTGAATCTGTATCAATTGAAGCTTCAATCATCAGTTAGTGGGAATCGGATGTTGGCATTAATTTCTCAATTGAAAAGACATGCTGAGGTGAAAGAGGCGACGGTGAATACAATTGGTTTTTACTCATACACACCAACTGATCCAGAATTTGCTGGACAACATGGTTTGCAACTCGTACGTGCGCATGATGCTTGGGACATTGGTGCTACTGGTGTTAGTGAGACAATCACGGTATTGGATTCTGGACTGGACCGTTCGCATTCTGACTTTGGTACCCCGGGTAATTGCCAACTAGCAGAGAACGACTGTGGAGGTGTGAATACTGACGCTTTAGGGCATGGAACACAAGTTGCTGGTGTGGTTGCAGCCAAGACCAACAATGGTGTTGGCGTAGCAGGCGTTTCCTATGGCAGTAAGATTCACTCGATAGTTGTTAGTGCGGATGCATCCATCACGGATGCAGAGATGGCACAGGGATTTGTTGATGCAGCCGCCTATGGCATATCCTCGGTAATCAATGCAAGTTTTGGCACACTCAATGCATTTGGGAACTGGGCGCCGGTCTGTGCTGCAATTAATTCAGCTGTTCTAAGCGGGGTGACGCCCATTGCGGTTGTCGTGAATGGAGCCGGAAATAACAATTCGAATGGCTCGTTTTATCCCGCACGATGTAATGACACGACTTTGCCAGCGCACGCCGGATTGACTGATAAGACATTACTTATCACAGTTGCAAACAGTGCCTCTGTGGCGGGTGGGGTGTGTGGTTCGGTAGTAGATCAACGCTGTATTGATAGCAATTATGGCGATTGGATTGATATATCAGCCCCCGGTTCGGCAATACGCACAACAACATTAAGTAATGCGTATACAAGCGCGAGTGGCACATCGTTTTCGGCGCCTATGGTGTCCGGGGCTGCTGCTATCTTGAAGTCTTGTGGCGTGCCATTTGCACAGATTGAATCAACCCTGCAAAACAGCGCGAATGTAACGATTGCCTTCCCGGATGGAACCAGTGCGCCCCGACTGGATATCTACCGCGCCTTACAATCTCAAGTCCCCACTGCTCCCACCCTAAGTGCACCAGAAAACTACACCGAAGGCGTGTCGCTCAATCTCACCAACATAGTCATCGCGAGCAATCTCTCTGGTTGCGCCACGTTCACTGCGACCTTGACGTTATCTGATATCGCGGCAGGCTCTCTTTCAGCCGGAACATCGGGTACGGTCACATCGACATTCGTCGGTGGTGTTTGGACGGCTTCTGGGCCGATGGCTGATGTGAACGCTTTGCTAGCAGGTGTGACGTTCAATCCGTCACCGAACTACAACAGCAACTTCAATATCGCTACTTCAGTCGCGGATGGCATCACGACGATCACCGGTTCTAAAGCAATGACAGGTATCGCGACGAACAGTGTGCCGACCGGTTCACCCACGATCAGCGGTACGCCTACTGAGAACCAAACGCTCACTGCCAATACGGGCGCTATCGCCGATGCGGATGGTTTGGGCGCATTCACTTATCAGTGGCTGCGCAACGGGGTCACCATCGGTGGCGCGATCTTTAGTACTTATACCTTGCTTGATGCCGATGTTGGCCAGTTGATTAGTGTGCGCGTGACTTATACGGATGGTGGCAGCACTGTCGAAAGCCTCACCAGTAGCCAGACCGCAGCAGTTGCCAACGTCAATGACCTGCCGACGGGGTTGCCTGCGATCAGCGGCGTTGTCACTGAGGATCAGGTGCTCACTGCCAACACAGGGGCTATCGCTGATGTGGACGGGCTGGGGGCTTTCGGTTATCAGTGGACGCGAAATGGCGTGGATATCTTTGGTGGAACTGGCAACACCTACACATTGGGTGATGCGGATGTCGGACAGGCCATTCGGGTGCGTGTAACTTATACAGATGGTGGCGGCGCAGTTGAGAGCCTTACCAGTGGCCCGACGGCACCTGTGATCAACGTCAATGATGTGCCGACAGGTCTGCCAACGATCAGCGGCGCTGTCGCCGAGAATCAGACTCTCACTGCGGGTACTGCTGCGATCGCTGATGCGGATGGGTTGGGGGCCTTCAATTACCAGTGGCTGCGCAATGGGGTCAACATCGGTGGTGCGACCAGTAGTACTTACACCTTGGGCGATGCAGATGTCGGCCAGATCATCAGCGTGCGGGTGACGTACACCGATGGTGGCGGTGCCGCAGAAAGCCTCACCAGCAACCCGACCGGGGTGGTTGGCAACGTCAACGATGCGCCGACCGGACTGCCCTCGATCACGGGTACGGCCACAGAAGATCAGACACTCACTGCCAGCACAGGCGCTATCGCCGATGCGGATGGCTTGGGGGCATTCACTTATCAGTGGCTGCGCAACGGAGTCAACATTGCCGGTGCAACCCTTAACACTTACATTTTGGGCGATGCCGATGTTGGCCAGTTGATCAGTGTGCGTGTGTCATACACCGATGGCAGGGGCACGGCAGAAAGCCTCACCAGCAATCCGACCGCGGCGGTTGGCAACGTCAATGACGCGCCGACCGGACTGCCCTCGATCACGGGTACGGTCACAGAGGATCAGACGCTCACAGCCAATACCGGTGCTATCGCCGATGTGGATGGATTGGGTGCCTTTGGCTATCAGTGGCTGCGCAATGGGGTCAACATTGTTGGCGCGACCCTTGGTACGCATACCCTTGGTGATGCCGATGTCGGTCAGACCATCAGTGTGCGTGTCACCTATATCGACTTGGGGGGCAATCCGGAAAGTCTCACCAGCAATCCAACAGCGGCAGTTGCTAACGTCAACGATGCGCCGACTGGAAAGCCTGTCATCAATCCGCCTGATTTAAGTGGCAACCGAACTCCACCACAGCAACTCACCGCACTTACGAATCTCATCGACGATGCGGATGGTCTGGGATCATTCCACTATCAGTGGTGGCGCGATACGACTGCGGTGGGTGGGGATAGTGTTACATACACTTTACAAGACACTGATCTTGGCGGGCACATGAAGGTGTGTGTGTCCTATACCGATACAAAGGGCACCCTGGAAAATGGGCCAACCCTTTGCAGCGACACCGATAGCACCGCCGTCGGCGACCCGCACATCTTCACCGTGGATGGTCTGCGTTACGACTTCCAAGGTGCGGGCGAGTTCGTGGCTCTGCGCGGTGCGGGTGGTATGGAGATCCAGTTGCGCATGGAGGCGGTGCCGACTGCGCCGCCGCTGCCCGATGACTACACCGGTCTGAGCAGCGGGGTGAGCGTCAATACAGCGGTCGCGGCGCGGGTGGGCAAGTATCGCGTTACCTATCAGCCGGATGCTACTGGCACGTTCGTGTTGCGTGTGAATAAGAAAGAGACAGCGATACCCGCAGATGGCATCGACCTTGGCGATGGTAGCAGGGTGCTGCCGCTCTCAGGCGGGGGTATCCAGATCGATTTCCCGGATCAAACCACGCTGATGGTCAACACCAGTTCATGGCCGTTCTATGGCGCGCAATGGTTGCACGTCAACGTGTTCCACACGCCCGCCTACGATGGTCTGATGGGCGCGCGCAGCAAGGGTAGCTGGTTGCCTAGGCTGTCGGATGGTTCCGCGTTCGGGGCGAAGCCTGCCTCGCTGCATGATCGCTACGTTGAGCTCTACGAGAAGTTTGCCGATTCCTGGCGCGTGAACAAGGACACCAGTCTGTTCGATTATGTTGGTGACACGTCTATGGCGAAGTATGAGAACAAGAAATGGCCGACCGAGAACGGGCCTTATGCTGCTGCGAATGTGGCAGTCGCCCAACCCTTGCCGCGCCCGGCGGCCGAGCTTGCCTGCCGCGATATCGCGGGCAAGATCGAGAAAGCCAACTGCGTGTTCGACGTGAGGGTGATGGGGCATAAGGACCTCGCCAAGGGACACCTGCTGAACCAGAAGATCCGTTTGGGGGCAGTGAATGTCGTTGTGCGTCCTGCGGGCAAGCTGAATGCGCAAGGCGAGATGGTGGTGACGGCCACGGTGGTGCGTCATGCGACGGTCGTGCCGAAGGTGAAAGGTGTTCGTGCGGTGCCTGCCGGTGCGGTCCAGTTCATGCTGGGCGACAAGCCGCTGGGCAAGCCGCTCAAGCTGGATGCCAAGGGACAGGCGAAGCTGGTGGTGACGCGTCAGAACATGGAGCGTTTCAATATTGGCAAGCTGGCTATCACTGCGCAATATCTGCCGGCCAAGGATCGGGCGAATGTGTTCTTGCCGAGCATCAGCAGGAAATTGACGCGGGAGTTGGTGAGGTTGAAGTAGGGGGCGATATCTCTATCTCCACTCAACGCCTCTCTCTCGTAAGCGGGAGAAGGGGGAAATGGAACCGGAATTTGTTTTGATGATTTTCCAAGGAGACTGATATGACTTACAGAAATTGGATGACGGGTTTGGTTTTGTTGGCGGCGGTGTTGTCACCGTTTGCGGTGCAGGCGGCCGAGGCTCTTCCTTCCGCAGGCACGGTAGCGAAGATGACTGGCGACAATGTGGCCGAGGCGAGGCAAGCGGATGGCAGTACGCGCAAGCTGGCGGTCGGCGATGCGGTCTATTCGGGCGAGAACATCAAGACGGACAAGGGCACCAGCGTGCATATCCAGTTCGCGGACGAGTCGAAGTTTGCGCTGGGGCCGAATACCGAGTTCGTGATCGAGAACTTCAAATACAAAAAAGGGGCGGCTGACGATGCGTTCCACTCCAGGATCGTCAAAGGCATGTTCCGTTTCGTGTCCGGCCTGATCGCGCACGGCAAGGGGCGCAATATGCAGGTGAGGGCGCGCGTCGCCACCATCGGCATACGCGGCACGCAGGTCGAGGGTGAGGTGAGCGACCGTCAGGAGGTGGATGGCAAGACCGTCGATGCCTCGGCCAAGATCGTGCTGATGGAACCGGAGGAAGAGGGCAAGCAGACTTCCATCGTCGTTTCCAACGACTTCGGCAGCGTGGTGATCGACAAGCCGGGCTACGGCACCGAGATCCCCGACGAGAAGAGCCCGCCTTCGCCGGTGCGTAAGATGCAGTTGCGCACGGTGGAGAATGTGCTGCGCGCGCTGCGTAATTCGGTGAGGCAGAGCGGGACGGCAAGACCGAGGATGTGACGATCACTGTTTTCCACGAGAGGAAGAATCCGTTCGCATTGAGCCTGTCGAAATGTGAACGGATCTTGTGCTTCGACAAGCTCAGCACGAACGGCATTATTCTGAACAGGGATGTTCAAGCCGCGTACCAATACACCGCAAAATAATGGCAGGTCGTGCCCGCCAGCACGAACCAGTGCCAGATGAAGTGGCCGTAGCGCAGGCGTGAATCGGCGACGAAGAAGATGGTGCCCAGCGTGTAGGCCAGCCCTCCGGCGACCAGCCAGAACAGCCCTGCTGCGGACAGGCGTTCGTAGAGCGGGTCGATGGCGACGATGATGAGCCAGCCCATCAGCAGATAGAGGATGGTGGAGATGACGGGGTGGGTCATGCGCCGCAACACTTTCAATGCCACGCCGGTCAGCGCCAATACCCAGATCAATACCAGCAAGGTCCATCCCCATGCGCCGTAGAGCACGCCCAGCGTGAACGGCGTGTAGGTGCCGGCGATGAGCAAATAGACCGCGGAGTGGTCGATGACGCGGAAGATGTGCTTGAGTCTGCCCGGCTGGAACGAGTGGTAGAGGCTGGAGGCGAGATAGAGCGCGATCATGGTGGCGGCAAAGATGGCGCTGCCGACGATGTAACCCACACTGCCCTGTTGTACCGCATGCACGATGAGCAGCGGGGTGCCGACGATGGCCGCGCCCAGCCCGACGCTATGGCTGATGGTGTTGGCGATCTCTTCACCGAGCGTCTGTTCGCGTCCGGGCGATCTTTTCTCGGTCTGACTGACTGGTTGCTCCGGCATGTTTTTTCGCGTGGAATGTGCGCAGGCATTCTGTGCTTCGCCTAACCGTTTGGCAATCCGATCTTTGCCCGTACAATGCGCGTATGAATAGCGTGAATGATCCGAATATCCCCGCCAGCGAAAGCGACATCGCCTTCATGCGCGAAGCCTTGCGGCTGGCCGATCAGGCGGCGCAGGCGGGCGAGGTGCCGGTGGGGGCCGTGGTGGTGAAAGACGGCCAGATCGTGGGGCGCGGCAGCAATGCGCCCATCTCGAAGCATGACCCCACTGCGCATGCCGAGATCGCGGCGCTGCGCGATGCGGCGCAGCATCTGGGAAATTACCGGCTGGTCGATTGTGAACTTTTCGTTACGCTGGAGCCCTGTGTGATGTGCGTCGGCGCGATGTTCCATGCACGCATCGCCCGCGTGGTGTTCGGAGCGCGCGATCCGAAGACGGGTGCCGCGGGCAGCGTGCTCGACCTGTTCGACGAGGCCAGGCTCAACCATCACGCGGAGATTCAAGGCGGTCTGCTCGCCGATGAATGCGGTAGAGTGTTGAGCGAATTCTTTGCACTGCGCCGCGCGCAGCAGAAGGCGCAATGAAGATCACCATCCACATCCCGACGCAGACGCTGGAACTGTTCGATGACAGCGGAAAATCAGTGCGCAGTTATCGGGTATCGACCGGGGCGAACGGTGTGGGCGAGGAGAACGGCAGCTTCTGCACGCCGCGCGGCAAGCATGTCATCCGCGCGAAGATTGGCACGGGGCAGCCGGAGAACGCGGTGTTTGTGAAGCGCAGGCCTACAGGTGAGATATACACTCCGGAACTGGGTGCGCTGCAACCGGCGCGCGATTGGATCTTGAGTCGGATACTCTGGTTATCCGGCAAAGAACTTGGCTACAACCGTTTCGGAACTTGCGATACCATGCGTCGCTACATCTACATCCATGGCACCCCCGATGAGACGGAACTGGGCAAGCCAGGATCACACGGATGTGTGCGTATGCGCAACAGTGAATTGCTGGAGTTGTTCGATACGGTGCAAACAGGAACAGAAGTGGAAATTGTGGCGTGAAGTAGTTTGAAGAATAACAACGTTTCTTTTCTGTATGACCGCAAGGTCGGCAGAGAACACAGGAGATGAGTTATGACTACACCTTTCACAGTCAGTCTGGTCAGTTGGCACGACGGCGAACCCTTGCTGCGGGCCATACGCGAAGCGGTATTCATTCGCGAGCAGTGCGTTCCGGAAGAATTGGAGTGGGACAACATGGACGGCGGTAGCCGCCATGCGCTGGCGCTGAGCCTCAACGGTGATGCCATCGGTTGCGGGCGTATCCTGCCGAACGGGCATATCGGCCGTATGGCGGTGTTGCCGGAATGGCGCAACAAGCGCGTCGGCACGGCGATCATGGAGATACTGCTCGACGATGCGCGCGCCCGCGGTCTCAAACAAGTGGACGTGGATGCGCAGGTGCAGGCGTTACCGTTCTACCATCTCTTCGGTTTCGTCGAGTCCGGCAAGGAATTCATGGATGCCGGAATGCCGCACAAGAAGATGAAGCTGAAACTCAAGCCGCGCTGAATCACTTCCCGTTGATATATTCCTCGTCACTGAAATTCATCACCGCTTCCGGCTGGAACACGGTGAAGGCGGTGATCAGCATGCCCGAGACGAAGGCTTCGGTGAGCATCAGCACGGGGATGGCGACGAGATAGTGATGTTGTATCTCGCCCCAGGTGTAGGGGCTCAGGTACAGCAGGATCAGCGTGGTTGCCGCCGCGTTCAGCATGATGCCGAGCGCGCCGCACACGAATCCGTTGAACAGCACGAACAGGAACAGGTTCTTCGGCAGGTTCTTCTTGCTGAAACGCAGCAGCCAGTCGCTGAACAATACCGGGATGGCGATCATCAGCAGTCCGTTCACGCCAAGCGTGATCAGGCCGACGTCCGTACGCAGCCAGGTGGCGAGCATGATCAGTGCGACGGAGACGGTGGCGATCTGCCAGCCGAACATCAGCATGAACAGCGTCGAGCCCAGGATGTGGAAGTTGAAACCGGGACGAATGCCCGCGTTGAATTGCCAGAATACGAAAGCGCCGATAATCAATCCCACCAGCGCGTTGATCATGACACCGTTATCCAGCAGTTTGCGCCAGGGCGCACCACTGACGGCGCGATAGAGAAAGATCGCGAAGACGGCGTTGGTCAGCCATAACCAGTCTCCGGAGAACAGACTGGCCGGCAGGTTCACGGGATGGGGTAAGGCAGGGGTTGGAACTGCAAACGCGCGCCGGTGAGTGCGCCCAGGTGAACCGGGAATGCATCATGGCTGGCGATCTGCACCACGGCCAGCACATCATAGCCACCGCCCGGTGCAGCTGCTGCGTTGGCGATGAGGCCACAGCTTTGCCCCTCCATCTCCATGCTGAACAGTTCCGCACCCGGTTGCGGGGCGGTGTCGCCATCGACATGCGCCAGATACATGCGGCGCTTGTTCTTGCCCAGATATTGCATGCGCGCAACGATTTCCTGTCCCGGATAGCAACCCTTCTTGAAGTTCACCGCGCCGGTGAGGTCGAGGTTGGCCATCTGCGGCACGAAGGCTTCCTGCGTCTGCGGCAGGATGACGGGGATGCCCGCGCGGATGTTGAGCCAGTCCCAGCACGCGCTGCCGGCTGGTTGGGCGTGCNNTCCCAGCAGGCCGAGCCGACCGGCTTGGCTGCGCTGCTGAGTTTTTGCCACAATACAATTGCCTCCGACGGGGAGGTGTTGATCTGGAAGCGGTCTGCGGCAAGGCGGATGACTGTGGTGTCTGCGTGTTGCACGGCATCGAGCGGGTTCTGAGGTAAAGCGGGGAAGTGCTGCTGCAACAGAGTGGTGGCATCCGCGCCGGACAGCCCCAGACATACGATGTCATCGCTGGCGTTCGCTACCGTCACCTTGGCGCGCAGCACATACATGGTGAGTTTCTTCTGGATGGCCGCGAGCACGCTGGTCGGCAGCTGCAGGAAGAACTCGGCCGGGTTGCGCCAGATGAGGAGGGTCGCCAGCGCGCGGCCTTTGGCGGTATTGAAGCTGCTGGGCAGTGCCTGCTGCGGGGTGAGCGCGTTCACATCGCTGCTGAACAGGTTGTGCAGGAAACCCTGCGCCTCCTCGCCGGAGACCTTGATCACACCAAATTGCGACAGGTCGCACAACGCCGTGCCATCGCGCGCGGCGATACGCTCGGCGGCGGCATCGCCGAAATGCTGCACCGAACCGTCCTGAATCTGTGCGCCCTGGGTGGTGAGAAAATTTTGCCAATCCTGATTCATTGCCATATGCCCGTTCGTGAATGTGATGCAATCTTACCTCGAAGCGCACCCTTTCGGCTAAACTCTAGCGCCATGAAAGTGCTATTTTCTGTCACGCTTTGCCTGTTGCTTGCCGCCTGCGATGGCGGCCTGTGGAACAACCCCTATCCAACTGCGGATGATGGCAAGTCCATCCTCTACAGCGCCTTCACCGAGCGCCCCAAGCACCTCGATCCGGCGCAGGCCTATAGCGAGAACGAATACGAGTTCCTCGCGCTGGTCTACGCGCCGCCGCTTCAATACCACTATCTGAAGCGCCCCTATCAGCTGACGCCTTTGGCCGCCAGCGTGCTGCCCACGGTCAGCTATCTGGACAAGAACCGCCGCCCCTTGCCGGAAAAGGCAGCGGCGGAGCGCATCGCCTATAGCGTGTATGAGATTCGCATCAAACCCGGCATGCGCTACCAGCCGCATCCGGCCTTCGTCCCCGCCAATTCCCTGCGCAAGCTGGACAGCATCGCCTCGTTGGCCGATTTCGCGGCGACCGCCACGCGCGAGGTGACGGCGGCCGACTATGCCTACCAGATCAAGCGTCTGGTGCATCCGCAACTGCATACGCCCATCGCCGGCGTGATGAGTGAATACATCGTCGGCCTCAAGGATTACGCAGCCGCATTGCAGGCGGCTTTCAGGGCGCACCCGGATGAGTTCCTCGATCTGAATCAGTATCCGCTGTCCGGTGTGGAAGTGTTGGATGACACCACATACCGCATCACCGTCCACGGCAAGTATCCGCAGTTCGCCTACTGGCTGGCGATGCCGTTCTTCTCGCCGATGCCGCAGGAGGTGGAACGTTTCTACGCCTTGCCCGGCATGAAGGAACGCAACCTCACGCTGGACTGGTGGCCGGTGGGCAGCGG
>DMCN01000049.1 GCA_003445795.1 Gallionellaceae bacterium | reverse complement strand
GAAGGCGGTCGTACCGTCGGCGCCGGTGTGGTTGCCAAGGTGCTCGAGTAAGCATACAATGCGCCCCCTCGCGTGGCTGCGGCCACGCGATTTCGTTCTTTAAACCAGCGGCAATGCCGCGTAGATGCTAGAGAAGATTATGCAAAGTCAAAAAATTCGCATTCGCCTGAAGGCGTTCGACTATCGTTTGATCGACCAATCCGCGTTGCAAATCGTGGAAACGGCCAAGCGTACCGGTGCAGTGGTCAAGGGCCCGGTTCCGTTGCCGACCAAGATCGAGCGTTTCGATGTGTTGCGTTCCCCGCACGTGAATAAGACTTCGCGCGATCAATTCGAAATTCGCACCCATCTGCGTCTGATGGACATCGTGGATCCGACGGACAAGACCGTGGATGCGCTGATGAAGCTGGATCTTCCGGCCGGTGTGGATGTAGAGATCAAATTGCAGTAATTGGTTTTTGTGGTTTAAGCAGTACGGATCGGCTGACCAATTGAAGTCAGCCCCTTAATAAAAGGAAATAAAATGAGCTTAGGACTTGTCGGTCGCAAGATTGGCATGACCCGCATATTTACCGACGACGGAACATCGTTGCCGGTGACAGTGCTGGACGTGTCCAACAATCGTGTCACCCAGATCAAAACCGCTCCCACGGATGGTTACAGTGCAGTGCAGGTCGCGTACGGTACGCGCCGCGCCAGCCGTGTGACCAAAGCCGCGGCGGGCCATTTCGCCAAAGCCGGCGTCGAAGCCGGCAGCGTGCTGAAAGAATTCACCGCCACACCGGAACAGCTTGCCAGCCTGACGCTCGGCGGCACTGTCGGTGTGGACATGTTCCAGGTCGGTCAGAAGGTAGACGTGACAGGCGTGACGATCGGTAAAGGTTATGCCGGTACCATCAAGCGCCACCACTTCAAATCTGGTCGTGCCACTCACGGTAACTCCAAGTCGCACAACGTTCCGGGTTCCATCGGTATGGCGCAGGATCCGGGTCGCGTGTTCCCCGGCAAGCGCATGACCGGTCACCTCGGTGACGTGCAGCGCACTGTTCAAAATCTCCAAATCGTCCGTATCGACGCCGAGCGCCAGCTGTTGCTGGTTCGCGGTGCAGTACCGGGCGCGCCAGGCGGCGACGTGATCGTCCGTCCGGCAGTGAAAGCGGGGGCATAATGGAACTGAAAGTCATCAACGAAAACGGCAAGGCCGGCGCGAGCATGAACGCTTCCGACGACCTGTTCGGACGCGAGTACAACGAGACGCTGGTGCATCAGCTGGTAACGGCTTATCAAGCCAACGCCCGTTCTGCCAACAGCAAGCAAAAAGGCCGTAGCGAGATCGCCAAGTCCACACGCAAGCCGTTCGCCCAAAAGGGCACCGGCCGTGCGCGTGCCGGTATGGCATCCAGCCCGCTGTGGCGCGGGGGCGGCAAGATTTTCCCGAACAGCCCGGACCAGAACTACACACAAAAGATCAACCGCAAGATGTATCGCGCCGGTCTGGCTTCCATCTTCTCGCAGTTGGTGCGCGATGGTCGTCTGAGCGTGGTCGATACCTTGTCTGTCGATTCGCCGAAGACCAAGCTGCTGGCGCAGAAGATCAAGGGCATGGGCCTGGATCGCGTGCTGATCATCACCGACAGCATGGACGAGAACCTGTATCTGTCGTCGCGCAACCTGCCGAACGTGCTGGTGGTCGAGGCTCATCAAGCTGACCCGGTCAGCCTGGTGCGTTTCCCGCAAGTGCTGGTGACGCGCGGCGCGATCGCTAAAATCGAGGAGATGCTGGCATGAGCGCACAACAATTCAATGAAGAGCGTTTGCTGAACATCCTGTTGGCGCCGCAGATCTCCGAAAAAGCGACTTTTGTCGCGGAGAAGAACGAGCAGGTGATCTTCCGCGTGGTATCCGATGCCACCAAGCCAGAAGTCAAGGCTGCGGTCGAGAAGTTGTTCAACGTCACCGTCGACAGCGTGCAGATCAGCAACGTCAAGGGTAAGCAAAAGCGCTTCGGCCGTTCACTCGGTCGTCGTCAGGACTGGAAGAAGGCCTATGTATGTTTGGCTGCCGGTCAGGAAATCAACTTTGCCGCAAGCGAGCAGGGGTAAACCATGGCACTGATCAAACTCAAACCAACCTCTCCGGGAACTCGCGCCGTCGTGCGCGTGGTCAACAAGGAACTGCACAAGGGCAAGCCCGAGGCATCCCTGCTGGAAAAGAAGACACGTACCGCCGGTCGTAACCACAACGGCCATATCACCGTCCGTCACATGGGCGGCGGTCACAAGAAGCATTATCGCCTCGTCGATTTCAAGCGCGACAAGGACGGCATCCCGGCCAAGGTCGAGCGTCTGGAATACGACCCGAACCGTACCGCACATCTGGCTTTGCTGGTGTACGCGGACGGCGAGCGTCGCTACATCCTGGCACCCAAGGGTATCTCCGCAGGTGCTCAGCTGGTGAGCGGCTCGGAAGCGCCGATCAAGGCGGGCAATGCCCTGCCGCTGCGCAACATCCCGGTCGGTTCCACGATCCATGCGATCGAGATGCTGCCCGGCAAGGGCGCGCAACTGGCGCGTTCCGCAGGTGCCTCCGTGCAACTGCTGGCGCGTGAAGGCAGCTACGCTCAATTGCGTCTGCGTTCCGGCGAAATCCGCAAGGTGCATATCGATTGCCGCGCGACACTGGGCGAAGTCGGTAACGGCGAACATTCCCTGCGTTCCATCGGCAAGGCCGGTGCGAACCGTTGGCGCGGTATCCGCCCGACGGTGCGCGGTGTGGCAATGAACCCGGTCGATCACCCGCACGGCGGTGGTGAAGGCAAGACTGCGGCAGGCCGTCATCCGGTCAGCCCATGGGGTGTGCCAGCCAAGGGCTTCCGTACACGTAGCAACAAGCGTACTAGCGGCATGATCGTGCGCCGTCGCTTTCAGGTTTAAGGGGTAACGAGATATGGCACGTTCAATCAAAAAAGGTCCGTTCGTCGACTTGCATCTGATGAAGAAGGTGGAGGCAGTGCGCGCCACCAATGACAAGCGCCCAGTGAAGACATGGTCGCGTCGCTCAACCGTGTTGCCCGAGTTCGTCGGTCTGACGATCGCGGTGCACAACGGCAAACAGCATATTCCGGTGTACATCTCCGAGAACATGGTGGGGCACAAACTTGGCGAGTTCTCTTTGACCCGCACCTTCAAAGGTCACGCTGCCGATAAAAAAGCAGCCGCCAAGAAATAAGGAGACATGATGAGTACAAAAGCAGTCATCCGTGGTGTTCGCATCTCTGCACAGAAGACGCGCCTGGTCGCTGACCAGATACGCGGCCTTCCCGTGGCGCAAGCGTTGAACATCCTTGCATTCAGTCCAAAGAAGGCCGGTGGCATTCTTAAGAAGGCTTTGGATTCCGCGATCGCCAACGCCGAGCATAACGACGGTGCCGATATCGACGAATTGAAGGTCACCACCATCTACGTGGACAAGGGTACTTCGCTGAAGCGCATGATCCCGCGAGCCAAGGGTCGCGGCACCGGCATCGAGAAGCAAACCTGCCACATTACGATCACCGTCGGGAGCTAAGCATGGGTCAGAAAATACATCCGATTGGATTCCGCCTGAGCGTCCAGAAGAACTGGACATCGAAGTGGTATTCCAACAGCAAGCACTTCGCCGAGCTGTTGCACAAGGACATCGAAGTTCGTGACTATCTGAAGAAGAAGCTGGCCGGTGCCGGTGTTTCCAAGATCATCATCGAGCGTCCGGCCAAGAACGCCAAGATCACCATCTACACCGCACGCCCGGGTGTGGTGATTGGCAAGAAAGGCGAGGACATCGAGTCTCTGCGCAACGAACTGAAGAAGCGCATGGGTCTGCCCGACGTCGGTCTGAATATCGAGGAAGTACGCAAGCCGGAAGTGGACGCGCAACTGATCGCCGACTCCATCACCCAGCAGCTTGAGAAACGTATCATGTTCCGTCGCGCCATGAAGCGCGCGATGCAAAACGCGATGCGCCTGGGCGCGCAAGGCATCAAGATCATGAGCGGTGGCCGTCTGAACGGTATCGAGATCGCCCGTACCGAGTGGTATCGCGAAGGCCG
>DMCN01000047.1 GCA_003445795.1 Gallionellaceae bacterium | reverse complement strand
CTCGTCCGCGTATTTGTACCAGGAGTGATTCACGAATTCCTGAATCTCCTCGGGATCGCGCAGATCCACCGCGTGGATCTTGGACAGGTCGCCGTTGATGATCGCGCCGCGCGGCAGCAACAGGTTGGGCGCTTCGTAATCGTTGGCGCGCTGCGGGATATCGCCGTAGGAGAGGATGTTCTTCGACGACAGGCCGCCGCCGTAACCCCAGCCCTTGTAGAACGAGGCGATGGCGAGCAGGTCGGGGATGTACACCTTCTCGACGAACTCCTTGCTGCGGTCGATGATGCTCTTCACCAGATTCAGGCGTTCCATATTGATCGCGCCCACGGCACCGGTGTCGTTGACGTTGATCGCGCAGGGCACGCCACCCACCAGCCAGTTCGGGTGCGGGTTCNNGCCATCAGGTTGGCTTCCGGCGGCAGCTTGTAAGCCGGGCTGCCCCAGTAGCCGTTGCTGAACGGGCCGAGCTGGCCGGACTCAACGAACTTCTTCAAACGATTTTGCACATCGCGGAAATAGCCGGGCGAAGACAGCGGCCAGGACGAGATGCTCTGCGCCAGTTCCGAAGTCTTCTTCGGATCGGCCTTGAGTGCAGACACCACGTCCACCCAGTCCAGCGCGTGCAGGTGGTAGAAGTGCACCAGGTGGTCGTGCACATACAGGTTCAACTGCATCAGGTTGCGAATGGTGTTGGCGTTCTCGGGGATCTGGATGTCGAGCGCGTCTTCCACCGCGCGCACCGAGGTCAGCGCATGCGTGCCGGTACACACACCGCAGATACGCTCGGTGAAGGCCCAGGCATCGCGCGGATCGCGGCCTTTCAGGATCACTTCCAGACCGCGCCACATGGTGCCGGTGGACACCGCGTTGCGGATGACGTTGTTGCTGTCGAGGTTCACTTCGACGCGCAGGTGGCCTTCGATGCGGCACACCGGATCGACGACGACGCGCTTGCCGCTATTGTCGAGCTTGAAGCCCTGGGTTTCGTAAGCTGACATGATTATTTGCCTCCCTTGTTCTGATCATCTTTACCGCCGCGCGCCTTGGTGAGCGCGCTGACTGCCGCGTGTGCGACCACTGCCGCACCCGCGATACCGGCCACGGTGCCGCCCACCGCATCCGCATTCGATTCCACGCCGAACTGCTTGATGTCGGTGACGCGGTCGTAGAAACCGCCCTTGTCCCAGAAGCCATCTTCGGAACAACCGATGCAACCGTGACCGGACTGGATGGGGAAGGACACGCCGCCGTTCCAGCGCACTGTCGAACAGGCGTTGTAGGTGGTGGGGCCTTTGCAGCCCATCTTGTAAAGGCAGTAACCTTTGCGAGCGGCTTCGTCATCCCACTCTTCGACGAACTGGCCGGCATCGAAGTGCGGACGGCGATAGCATTTGTCGTGGATGCGCTGGCCGTAGAACATCTTCGGACGACCCTGGCGATCCAGCTCGGGGATGCGGTCGAAGGTCAGCATGTAGGTCACCACGGCCGTCATCACCTCGGCGATGGGCGGGCAGCCCGGCACTTTGATGATGGGTTTGTCGGTGATGACTTTGTGTACCGGTGTGGCACGCGTGGGATTCGGCTTCGCCGCCTGCACGCAACCCCAAGAGGCGCATGCGCCCCAGGAGATGATCGCTTTCGCATCAGCCGCCGTTTCTTTCAGCACCTCGACGAAGGGACGGCCGCCGTGGATACAGAACATGCCGTCTTCGTTCAGCGGCGGATTGCCTTCCACCGCCAGAATGAAGTTGCCTTTGTACTTCTTGCGTATCTCGGCAATGATCTCTTCGGCCTGGTGTCCGGCCGCGGCCATCAGCGTGTCGTCGTAGTCCAGCGAGAGCATGGACAGCACCACGTCCTTAGCCAGCGGGTGCGCGGAGCGGATGAAAGATTCGGAACAGCAGGTGCATTCCAGACCGTGCAGCCAGATCACCGGTGTGCGCGGTTTGGTTTCCATCGCATGCGCGATCTGCGGTGCCATCGTCGGCGCCAGACCCAGCGATGCTGCAGTCAGGCTGCAGAATTTCAAAAAACTGCGACGCGAAATCCCCTGCCTCCGCATCACTTCGTAAAATGTTTCTGTGGACATTTCTCTCTCCCTTGTCTATCGGCTCAGGCTCTCTCTGCACGATCTTCCGTTAGCCCCAACGGAAATCATCCTTGCACCGGATACATAACAAGTTCTGTGCCACAGAAACCGGCGGCTCTCAAAGCCTTATGGGAAGGGCTTTGCAGAGGGATTCGGGATGAATGGCTATTTTTTGGGAACGAGTCGGAATCGCCCGCTAATTCGTTTTGAATGGAAAGAGCATGTCCACAATTTGATTGTGGAGACGGCGCAAGTGACTGGTGTTGAATGTAAATTCTGCGTGAAGAACACGTGAAGACAGCGTAAAGAAAATGAAAAAGCCCCGCGGGGTGGCGAGGCTTTCAGTGAACGATTCGCAGAGGAAGATCACTCAGTCGAATTACTTCTTCGCCACACCTTTCCGCTTGCCGGGCGGCAGATAATTCTCACCACTCACCACCTTCTTACCCGTTTTTGCTTCCAGCGCCTTGCGCGCATCACCGGCGATCGTACCTCCCTCTTTCGCCGCTGTACGGTTATCGATAAAACCAACAGCATCTTTGCGGCGGGCGATCTCTGTGGTACCTGCCTCGCCCAGCATGGTAAAGATCAACTCCAGATCGGTCATGTGGTCACGCAGATTGTTGCCCGTCTTGACCCTATCCAACCCTTTCAGCCGACTGTGCGCATCCGGCGTGACTCCGAAGGTAGCGCGAGCGATCTCGGCTGTGAGGATGGAATATTCCCTCCCCTCTTGAACACCGCGCGTTTTCCATTCATCTGTCAGTTCGCCGCGAATGGAGATCGAGCGTAACCGTTTCTCGATCCACGCCTGCGGATAACCCTTGGCTTGGTAAAGTTCGCGGGCGCGAGCACCGGCCAATTCCGGATTCTCGATCTCCCTCACCCGCTCATACCCAACCTGTGCCAGCCAGCGCTTGAACGGCTCGGCATTGGGCGAAGGGATAGCTTGGATGATGCGGAACAAGGTTTCAGTATTGCCACAATCGGTCTCTCTTTGCTTACCATCTGGAGCAGAGAGTTTCAACCTTACGATTTTTTCGTAAGGTTGCACGGATCCGGCTTCCTGAGCCAGTTTCCGCTTCAAGTCGGACCAATAGCGATTAGGGTTGTTGCTCTCGGAAAGTACCCCCACTACATCGATAACCGAGAACCACCACTCCTCATTGTGCCAAGAGCGGCGGATTGCCTTCTCCTGAAAAACCACAAGATGGTTTTGAGAATCGTCTGGGGCTGAGGTCTTATTGCTCATGGATATTTCCTTCCTGCTCTGTTTTATTCCCAACCAAGTAGTGGGAAGAACATGCTGAACAACAGCGCCATCGTAGAGAACGAACGTTCTGCTGTCAATCGGATGTGCATCAAGCCCGCTTGCCCTGAGCCATTCGATAGACACAGGACAGGCTTGCCGAAGGGTGAATGACCAGCCAAAAACCCGTTCGTGGTTAAGTAGTGACTTAGCACGGGGGGATCGTGCTTAGACAATACTTAGTAGTTCCATCAGAGCTTGTCGAACCAAAAAATCCGTTCGTACTGAGCTTGTCGAAGTATGAACACCACCCAAAAACCCGTTCGTACTGAGCCCTTCGATAAACTCAGGACAGGCTTGTCAAACCAAATAGGTCGTTCGTACTGAGCCTGTCGAAGTATGAACGACCGCTCCAAGTCAAAGCATGAACCCTCCTCCCCGCGCTAGAATGCCCACCCTCACCGGCCCCTCGCCGAACCCAGGACCACCCCATGACTGAAGAACGACTAGAGAACATCGAAGCCAAGATCAGCTTCCAGGAAGACCAGATCGACGAACTGAACAAGACGGTCTATATGCAGCAACAAAAGATCGAACGGCTTGAAGCGGTCTGCGAAGCGCTCGCGGGACAAATGCGGTCGCTGGCTGAAGCGGGGAATGACGGCAAGTCAGCGGCGAATGAGAGGCCGCCGCATTATTAGAAGCCGCATTCAATCAATCGGCACTGTCCCCCGGCATTGCGGATAATTGGGACAGCCCCAGAAGTTCTTGCCGATGTTCATCCCCTGCTTGGCAGTTCGCATAACCATCAGGCTGCCGCACTTGGGGCATAGCTGCCCGGTCATTGACAGTATTTTTTCTTCATGTGAACTGACAGGCTGCACTTGCTTGATAATCTCGTGCAACTCGACACCGTCTATCAAATCGATATTGCGCCCCGCTGCAAAATCTTTTGCTTCCTGTGTATAGACGCCTGAGGTCACCACAAAACCGCCAGCCGCACCCGCTGCCGCCATCGCCCCGTACAACTCGCGGATGATGGGAACGCCAACTTTGTATGCACGCCACTGTTTGCATTGCACCAGATATTTCTCGCCGTCCTTGCGCAGGACCAGATCAATGCCGCCATCCGCCCCACCACCGCCAGTCTCACCCACCGAATAGCCGCCGCGTCGAAACGCTTCGCCCACCAGCATCTCGAATTCCTGCCAGGTCATACCGTTCAAAACAGAAGCTCCCGAGCCTGCCTGAACGTCAGCAAACAACCTTGAACGCTTTTGCTGCCCATATGCCGAGATGCCAGCGCCAATAACGAAGGCTAAAGGCAATAGATATTGCCCAATCGTGGCAAGCGACTTGCCGAGTTGACTCCCGACGTTAGCGCCAAGTTGCGCGACCGAAGTTGGCTGCGCGATCACCGCTGTCGCATAGTGATGCAAGACGATATACGCGATGAGCGCGAGAAGAACACCCACCCACCACGGAAGCATGGCTGCAATATCTATCAAGGCTTCGAATACGCCCTGCTTTCTTTTTCTTGCCATTTAGCATTCCCCAGAAGTTATCTGACCAAAAACTCGGCGTGCTGCAAACCAACCTACCCCAAGACCGCAATTAGCTCTGCAATAACGACCAGATCGTTATCACTTTCAGCATCAAAAACAATCGGCTTGTAACTTGGATCAACTGAAGAAGGGCTGAGAGTTATTCGAGTGTGCTTCCAACCACCTACCCCATCAACAACTTTCTCACTCTGATAAATCTTGATCGTGTAGTGCCCGCCCGTGTCTGGATCATCAATGCTACGGTGCTGCACCAAGACGATTTTCCCTTGCCTTGATCCAACCGGGTTTAAGCTAAAAAGACACCACGCCCCATTTGGAATGCGTTTGTTCATCGACTCACCGACAACTCTCGCAACAAACTGACCAGAGTGAATTCGGAAGCTATCTGGCAGTTCCACCCACTGGTACTGCTCAAGGTTTGCATCGCCAACCAGCGGCACCTCATCCACCACTTGCAGCTCACTAAACAGCCCGGCAGCAATGGCTAGGTCATAAATAGGTACAGAATTTTGATAGGGTTTGACTTCATCGGTCTTGAGCAACCGGAGAGTTAATCCCTCATATTGATTGTCATTACTTGCCTGACTTCTCTCAATCATCTGCCTTTCAGTTTCAGCAGCTTCTTGATAATCCTGCGCAGCTCTACCCATCGCCTGTTTAAACCAGGCATTCGTTTCTTTATCTGTGCAATAGATGTAACACCCTTTCATACCGCGGGTCATAAGGGTACGGTAAGTATTCTTGATGATTGCATCTGCCTTTTGTTTAGCCGCACTTGGGTTTTCCCTGAGCAGTGACTTGTACCCTTTAATTGATGCATCCGTTTTGGCCCGCTTGCTTGCGTCAGTTACAGCCAAACCATCACGAAAAACAAAATCCGAACCAATAATCACGCCGATGTAATCAGTTTCAAGACCTTGGCAGGTATGAATACAACCTACTTCATTCACCGAGTCCGGCTTAAGTATCCATAGATTGCCATCGCTAGCGAGATTCCATTTCATCGCAAAGCTATGCTCTTCGATGGATATATCTTTCAATCTCGCATCGTTCTTGCTGATCCAATCCCAGCAATATCCCGCAACTATTCGAGCCTTGTTGTTAATGCGATTCTTCGCATAGATTGCATCACGCAGCTCGCTTGGAGAATCAAAAACCTGAAAGTCATAGTTGATCCCCTCTAGGGTTTCATTGGCGGTTTCTCTAACTTCCAATGTGTTATCTATCCAAGCAAGATAACCATCCGATCCGTTACAACGGAATTGGGATTGCAATTCCAGTTGATGGACAGAAGCGCCCAGTCGTTTGGCCCAATCCTTGATTGTGCCTGTCTCACCAATATCCTTGAAGGTGACTTTCTGATCTTCATCGATGAAGAAAACACTGAACTTTGCAGCATTGATAATTTCCTTGATCTGGTTTTCACCCAAATTTTGGAACATACCGGACTTCTCGTTAAGCCGGTGTGCTTCATCAACAATCAGTGCATCAAACACATTGGCCGCTGTATCTGTATATACGCCCGAGCCCTTGAATAGATTATCAATGTGACTTTTTCGAAATGAACCTGTTAGTAGCGAGGCATAAACAGTCCGGGGCGCGGCATTCTTGGTGACATACTGTGTGAGCAGTTGGTCCTTAGTTAACGCCACCAATAGATTCACCGCCACCACTGACTTTCCCGTACCGGGGCCACCCTCAACAATAAGCACATGTTTGTCTTTGACTGTCGCCCTCCTCGTCAAGGACAGAGCTGTTTCATAGACGATCTTCTGATCGTCGATCATCAAGAATTCCTGGTTGCCTTTCAATAACGATGCCAGCTTGTCAGCAAGACTTTTGGATGGCCGGATTCTGCCTTTATCGATTCGATACATTACTTCGCAGGAGTCACCGTATTTAACGTGGTGCTTGATGAACTCAGCTAGTTTTTGGGCGTCTTTGCGAAGGAATGCTGGCGCCTTTCGGGTATGGTCAGCATAGAAAGGTGCATTGATTACTTCGTCTGATACACAATTGTGTAAATAGGCGCAGGGCTGCAGACCGATGTTTTCCTGCTGCACTGTTTCGTTAAAGTCTTCCAGAAGCGCGGCATAAGTCCATGCTTGATACGAGGGATGACTAACTTCTCGCTCCGCGCCGCCGACAAATGTTCTAACAACACCATCCATGGAAGTTGCCAGAACGCTCTCCCACTGCTTGAGCTCAATAATGATGGCAGTGGATTGTTGATCCGCCCCCTTACCAGTGAGGATGAAGTCTATGCGCTTGGTAGTTTGTGGAAGCGTATATTCGATTGCTACGCCGGAGTTTCCCGGAATTTCATCATCTGCAAGCACTTGGCTCATATAGAGCATGGAGTTGCGCCAAGAGGTGATTTCGTTCTTATTTGTGGTACGCCCAAGATGGCGTTGAAACGAGGAGAGGATTTTATTGTCAATGATGTTAGAACGGACATCATCAAGAAACTCTGCTTTTGTGGACGTGTATACCAGCACTTGAGCTCCCTATGATCCGCTATTTGTATTCAGTGTATTTCTTGGAGCTGCCTCGAACTTTGCTTGCTGGATATTTTTTTTCGTTGATCGCCAGTTTCTTTTCAACTGCGGCCAACAAATCTAACTGTAACTTGTCCGCCAACCTAACCAGATAGATTTGCACATCGGCGAGTTCCATTTCGATCTCGGCAAGTTTTTCCGAAGGAAGGCTTTTGCTCTGTTCTTCAGTCACCCATTGAAAATGCTCGACAAGTTCTGCCGCCTCAGCAATTAGCGCCATTGATAAATTCTTTGGGGAGTGGAATTGATCCCAATCCCGATCAGCTGCAAACCTGCGCAGCTGCTCCTTTATCTGATCCAGACTTCCGTCGCCCATAATCTATCCCTTGCTAATTACTTCGTTTTCGATCTCTTACCCTTCGCCTGCTTCTCAATCTCTTCCAACGCCTGAATATCATCGGCATCAGCCGCAATGGCTTCTGCATTGCGACGTTTGGCATCAAAGGTCTCGTAGCGTTCGTGGGCAATGCTTTTCATCTGTTCGTTGCTGATGTTGCCTGCATTCTTCAGCACGGGGCGGTCGCTGAATTCGAGCAGGCGGTCTACGTTCTGCCGCCAAAAATCGAGCGTGAGTTGTTTGCGATCCTGGGCGCGCAGTTCGGCGGTTTCCAAAAAGATGACGACGAGCCGGTTGAGTGTGTCCACTTCTTCGGCGTTGAGGTAGTTCTTGGCGACGACGACGTCTTGCTTGCGCACACGTGAGCCGCTCCAGGTGGTGAGCGCCATGTTGGGGGCTTTGGCATCGGCGCGCGAGACGATGAGTTCGGCGGCGGTTTGTTTGGTGACTGCGAAGAGCAGTTTGTTTTGCACTTCGGCAAAAAAGAGTTGGGCGGCGCTGTCGTCGGCTTGGTAGTCGGCGCTGAGGGCGAACAGGTCGCGCACCTTTTGGTAGAAGCGTTTTTCCGAGGCGCGTATCTCGCGGATGCGCGCCAGCAGTTCGTCGAAGTAGTCCCAGCCTTTGGGGTTCTTCAGGCGTTCGTCGTCCATGACGAAGCCTTTGACGAGGTATTCGGCGAGGTGGGCGGTGGCCCATTGGCGGAACTGGGTACCGCGAGCGCCCTTAACCCGGTAGCCCACGGCAAGGATCATTTCCAGCCGGTAGAGTTTGGTGCGGTAGTTCTTGCCGTCGGCGGCAGTTATTAAGGATTCTTTAATAACTGAATCCTCTGCCAACTCGCCTTCTTTGAGGATGTTGCGTATGTGTATGTTTGCGTTGGGTACGGTGGTGGCGAACAGTTCGGCGATCTCTCCCTGGGTGAGCCAGACGCTGCCTTCTTCGGCGCGCAGGCGCACTTGGGCTTTGCCGTCTTCTGTCTGGTATAGGATGAGTTCGCTCATTCAGTATGCTTTTATTTTGTGGTGCGAAGCCTGTCGAGGTCGAGGCCACAAATCGTGTGCTTAAAGGTGGTCGCGATTTGCGAGCACCTCTGTTTTCTCCCTTTTGGAGCGCGAATAGTAACTGTTATGTCTGGCGGTGGGTATATGCCATTTGGCCTATATCCCGGCCTGCTGCATGGAAGCAAAAAGCCTCGCAGCAGTGCGAGGCTTTTGTCTTGTGGTGGCCTGCAATATCAATGATGCAGGGCCTTATCCAGCGAATGCAGAAACTTCTCTGCGTCGTGCTGGGCGATCTGGAATTTGACAGTCGCGCCGGTCATCATTTTGGGGACGGAGTTCACCAGGTCGATGGCGATGGGGTATTTGCCGGTGGCGATGGTTTCTTTCAGGTGGTTGAAGCGGTTGGTGGCGTCTTCTATCGAGAGCAGGAAGGCATGGCCTTCGTCGGTGATGCTGATGCATTTGTTGCCCAGATGGTTGGCGGCCTGGCAGTGAAAACGTTTCTTGGACATTCACTTCTCCTTTGCTGGTGCGGTTTGGCGACTGCGGGGGAGTCTGCGCTTGGGGGTGGGTGGTGTCAAACTTGGATGTCCGTTCGGGAGACCCTTCGACAGGCTCAGGGCGAACGGGATATTTTCAGTTCATGGTTCGACAGGCTGTGCGTGTGCTGTTGGGGGCGGATGCCCCCTTACAGCCACGGCCTACTCCTTGCGGGTGCACCACGAACGGGAGATGGATAAGATGGCGAACGGAGATATTTCTTGAAACAAAATACCCGAGTAAAAAAGAGAGCCAAGATTCGTACTTAGGCGTAATTTATGTGCCTGCAAGACCGCTTATCCATTGCAGTTCAATATACGAGGGAGAAGATCATGGCTAAAGACAGTGTTTACCGTATTACCGAGATCGTGGGTACCAGCAAGAAGTCGTGGGAGGATGCAGCGGCCAATGCGGTGGCTGCGGCTTCCAAAACCCTGCGGGATTTGCGGGTGGCCGAGGTTGTGAAGCTGGATATGGTGGTTGAGAACGGCAAGGTGACTTCTTACCGGGCGCGCGTGGCTTTGTCTTTCAAGTACGATCCGAAGAAGTAATATTTCCGGCTGTCTTTATTAAAACTGCGGGGGCCTGTGCGCCCCCGCAGTTTTTTGTAATTTAGTTATTCACAGTTTTTGTGGATAAGTAGCCGGATAACTTCGCTTCTGCAACGCAAACACTAAACGGTATATACGATTTTTGATGGCGGTGAATTTGCGGGCGGTTGCTTGGCAAGGCGGATCATTGTTGTCGGTTGCACACTCTATTTCGCCATAACCTTGGGTTGTCCGAGGCTCATTTTTCACTTGCGAGTTCTGGATGATGCTTGCGTAACCATTGTTGCGTATGCGCCAACAGCATGTCGGCTTCATCCAGGCAGGCGCTCAGGGCGCTATCGGCTATAGGATCGCCCTCGTAGTCATTGAGGTTGCGTTGTTTGCGCAATGCATCCAGAACGATGACCGACTCTCCGGATACCTGCATAGTCAACGGCAGGCTTTGAATGGCGGTCAGGTGATGGCCGGGCTGGTTGGTGGAAGTGCGATAGCCGTTTGCCCACAGGCCCAGCATCGCGCACTGCATGATGGTCTTGTATGCCGCGTCGAAGCGGTTGTCTGAGCTCAGTGCCGTTAGCCGCGCATCTTCCAGATTGCGTTGCGCCGCCCGCAGCAGCTTCTGCACTGCGCCGCGATCCGGCGTGAAAGATTGCAGCCTATTGATGGACAGCAAATTCTGCAAAGTCATATTCGCTCCCTAGCAAGAATAACCGGGGTTTGGATAATACCCCCAACAGCAGCGGCTCCTTGTTCTGCAAGCGCAACAGGAACTCGCTGGCCGAATACACCACCGGATTGATCTCGCGCCGCAACAATTCCTGCGCCGGGTACAGCGCCTTCACCACCTCGGCAAAACCTGCATCGCCCACGATCATCACATCCACATCGCTGCCCGGCGTTTCCGTCCCGCGCGCCAGCGAGCCGAACAATAGAGCAAACCGGATCTGTGGCGACAAGCCCTGCAAAGCCTGCTGCAACACGCTCACCGCGCCGCTGGTCTTGCGGAATAGCCCCGCCAATTCCTCAAACACCGGGCAGGCACGGTTAGCCCGGTACAACACCTGGTTGCCTTGCTGCTCGCGCACCAGCAAGCCCGCCACGGCCAGCTTCGCCAACTCGCGGTGCAAGGTGCCCGGCGCTGTTTCCGTTCGCCGTGCCAGCTCGCGCACATGAAAGCGCTGCTCCGGCTGCAACAGCAGCAGGCTCAACACGCGCTGACGATAGGCGCCGAACAGCATATCCAGCAGATTTGTATTGTTGCTCATTTGGCTACGATTGTAGCTTTAAAGGCTTCGTTTTTGCAATGGGTCAAGTAAAAGTCAAGTTATGAGTCAAGCCGGCAAACAAAAAGCCCCGCATCGCTGCGAGGCTTTCGTTTTTTGGTGGGCCCTCCCGGACTTGAACCGGGGACCAAAGGATTATGAGTCCTCTGCTCTAACCAACTGAGCTAAGGGCCCGTAANNCGATGCCGAAGCGCATGCGCAGCACTTTGGCTTCGCGGGCGGTGAGGCTGTCGAGGATGTCTTTTGTCACGTTGCGCAGGCTGTCGTACACCGCTGCATCGATAGGCGCCAGGCTGTTGGCATCTTCGATGAAGTCGCCCAGGTGCGAGTCGTCGTCGTCGCCCACCGGGGTTTCCATGGAGATGGGTTCCTTGGCGATCTTGAGGATCTTGCGGATCTTGTCTTCCGGCATTTCCATCTTGATGGCCAGGGTGGCGGCATCGGCTTCCTGTCCGGTCTCTTGCAGGATCTGGCGCGAGATGCGGTTCATCTTGTTGATGGTCTCGATCATGTGCACCGGGATACGGATGGTGCGCGCCTGGTCGGCAATCGAGCGCGTGATGGCCTGGCGGATCCACCATGTGGCATAGGTCGAGAACTTGTAACCGCGACGGTATTCGAATTTGTCCACGGCCTTCATCAGGCCGATGNNGCCTTGGCTTCGCCGTTGGTCATCTGCTTGTTGATCTCTTTCAGATCAAGGATGGGGATACCCACGCGTTGTTGCAGCGCCAGCATCTTCTTCTGCTGGTCGATGATGGCGGCCTGGAAGCGGTTCAGCGTTTCGCTGTAGGGCTTCTTGGATGCGATCTCGTGCTTGACCCAGTCGAGGTTGCCTTCGTTGAGCGGGAACACCTTGATGAAGTGCGGACGTGGCATGTGTGCCTTGGTGACGCACAGTTCCTGGATGCTACGCTCGCAGGTGCGCACTTCTTCCACCAGACCGCGCATGGTTTCGCACAGGGCGTCCACTTGCTTGGCGGAGAAGCGGAATTGCATGAGTTCGTCGGAGATCTGCTGTTGCAGCTTGTCGTATTGCTTGCTGCGGTAGCCGTATTTCTCGTAGGCCTTGCCCAGCTTGGTGAAGAGTTCGCTGATGAGGGCGAAGCGTTCCAGCGCGTCCACCTTGAGCTGCGCCAGGTTGGCGGCAGCGGCGGCTTCGCCGTCCTCTTCGGACTCTTCTTCCTCTTCTTCGGCTTCTTCGTCTTCTTCTGCATCTTCGTCGACCGGCTCGTTGACGACGATGCCGTCATCGACATCGATAAAACCGTCGATCACTTCGTCGATGCGCAGTTCTTCCTTGGCGACCTTGTCGGCCAGCATGAGGATCTCGGCGATGGTGGCCGGGCAGGCGGAGATGGCCATGATCATGTGCTTGAGGCCGTCTTCAATGCGCTTGGCGATCTCGATCTCGTCCTGGCGGGTGAGCAGGTTGACCACGCCCATCTCGCGCATGTACATACGCACAGGGTCGGTGGTGCGGCCGAACTCGGAATCGACGGTGGAGATGGCGGCTTCGGCTTCTTCGGCGGCGTCTTCGTCGGCGACCACGGGAGCGGCTTCGGTCATGATGAGCGATTCGCTATCCGGTGCGACGTCGCACACGGTGATGCCCATGTCGTTGATCATGCTGACCACGCCTTCGATCTGCTCGACTTCGAGCATCTCGGGCAGGTGGTCGTTGATCTCGGCGTAGGTCAGGTAACCGCGTTCCTTGCCGAGCATGATCAGCGCCTTCAGGCGCGTGCGGCGGGCTTCGATGTCCTGGCTTTGGTCGACCGGTGCGGCGGCTGCCACTGCTTTGTCTTTGGCGGCCTGTTTGATGCTGGCTGCGGTTTGTTTGACTGCTGCGGGTTTTTTCTTTTGCTGCGGAGTCGCCATTTTGAGGATTCCCAAAGTTGATTCGTACTCTAATACCGGGCGCACATAAAAAAGCGGTGCCCTAAAAGGGCGCGGATTATACCCGATTCCTATAACTTTTCCGAGGCTTAGCTTCACTTCCCCGGTTTGGCGGCACCTGCAATTTACGTGCCTGCCGCCTGTTTTTTCAGCCGGGCTGGGCCTTCAGTTGCTGCAATGCCTGTTTGAGTTGTTCGTGCCGGTCGCGTTCCACCTGGCTCATGCCGCCCAGCCCCTTGGCCAGCAAAGCCGACATCTCGCTCTCTATCGACTCGCGCTGCATCTTGCGCAACAGGCCGGTGAATTCGGCCTGGATATCGAAATCCTCGCCCAGATGCATGACTTCGCCCTGTGCGACCGTGAAGGCAGCCTCGTGCAGCGATCCCTGGAAATGCTGGATCAGCGCGGCAGTGCTGGTCTCGTCGGCCGATTCGTTCAGCCAATCGGCCAACGCGTGGATGGCGGCCCCTTCGCCGCCTTCAGCCTGAAAGTCCTTCGGCAACTCGCGCACCAGTTCCGGCTTCATCACCAGGCAGCGCAGCATGAGGCGCAAGCCGCCGGCAGGCGCGGCGCGCTTGGACTTGGGCGGCGCGGGGCGCTGCGGCGCGGCGACCGGTTTGATGGACCAGAGCGCTTCCAGCTCCGCCTGGGTCACCCCGGCCAGCGCGGCCACTTCCTTGCGCAGCAGCAAGGCGGTGGTCGGCGCGGTGATGGCGGTGAGCAGCGGCTGCGCTTTTTGCATCAGGGCACTGCGGCCTTCCTGGGTCTTAAGGTCGACTTGCGATGTCAGTTCGCGCAGCAGATAGCCGGAGAGCGGCAGCGAGTTGTCCAGCTCGTGCTCGAAAGCTTCAGTGCCGAATTCGCGGATGTAGGTGTCGGGGTCGTGCTCTTCCGGCAGGAACAAAAAGCCGAGGCGCTTGCCGTCCTGCAGTTGCGGCAGCGCGTTCTCCAGCGCGCGCCAGGCGGCCTTCTGGCCGGCGCGGTCGCCGTCGAAACAGAACACCACCTGGTCGCACAGGCGCAGCAGTTTCTGCACATGGAACGGTGTGGTGGCGGTGCCGAGTGTGGCGACGGCATATTCGACGCCGTTCTGCGCCAGCGCCACCACGTCCATATAGCCTTCAACCACGATGACGCGCTGGTGCGCGCGGATGGCTTTCTGTGCCTGGAACAGGCCGTAAAGTTCGTGGCCTTTTTCGAACAGCGGGGTCTCGGGCGAGTTGAGGTATTTGGGTTCGCCCTTGTCGAGCACACGCCCGCCGAAGCCGATGACGTTGCCGCGCACGTTGACGATGGGGAACATGATGCGGTCGCGGAAGCGGTCGTAACGTTTGCCCTCTTCGCCCGCGATCACCATGCCGGTCTCGACCAGCGCGGCGTCCTGATAGTTGGGCACGGCGGCTTTGAGGTTCTGCCAGTCGTCCGGCGCGTAGCCGATGCCGAAGCGCGCGGCGACTTCGCCGGAGAGACCGCGGCGTTTGAGGTAGTCGATGGCGCGCGGGGTGATCTTGAGCTGTTCGCGGTAGTAGCGCGTCGCGGATTGCATGAGGTCATAGAGATCGGGCGCGACCTTGTGCTGCGGGACATTGCTGGCTTCTTGCGGCACGGTGACGCCGATGCCCTTGGCCAGATCCTCCACCGCCTCGACGAAGCCCATGCCGGTGTGCTCCATGACGAAGCCGATGGCGGTGCCGTGCGCGCCGCAGCCGAAGCAGTGATAGAACTGCTTGGACTGGCTGACGGTGAACGACGGGGATTTTTCGTTGTGGAACGGACAGCAGGCGACGAAATTCGCGCCGGCCTTCTTGAGCGGCACGTAGCGCTCGACCACGTCCACGATATCGAGACGATTAAGCAGGTCCTGAATAAAACTTTTCGGAATCAAGCCCGCACCTTTCATCNNCCTTGCCCATGTCTTGCGGACCGGCAGCGCCCGTCGCGGCGATGGCTTCGGCGATGGCCGAGACGATCTCGGCTTCGCTGAGCTGCTGCGGCATATAGCCTTGCAACACGGTGACTTCGAACTCTTCGACGTCAACCAGGTCCTGGCGGTTGGCCGCCTTGTACTGGGTGATGGAGTCGCGGCGCTGCTTCAGCATC
>DMCN01000106.1:110651-146519 GCA_003445795.1 Gallionellaceae bacterium | reverse complement strand
GGTTCGTCGAGCAGCAGCAGGTGCGGCTTCTGCCAGGCCAGCAGTGCCAGCGCGAGGCGGCTCTTCTCGCCGCCGGAGAAGGTGGCGACCGGACGATCTTCGCTGTCGGAGGCCAGACCGAAGCGGCCGAGGAAGCTGCGCAGTGTGAGCGTGGTCTCCTTGGGCGCCACCCGTTCCATGTGTTGCAGCGGGGTGGCGGCGCTGTCAAGGTTCTCCAGCTGGTGCTGGGCGAAGTAGCCGATGCGGATGTCGGGGGTGAATTCGAGTTTGCCGGTGGTGGGTTGCAGTTCGCCAACCAGCAGTTTGATCAGCGTGGATTTGCCCGCGCCGTTGGGGCCGAGCAGGGCGATGCGCGCACCGGCACGCAGCACCAGTTCGATGTTGCTGAACAATGTCTTGTCGCCGTAGGCGAAGCCCATCTTCTCTGCGCGCAGCAGCAGGTCGGGGCTGCGCTCGGGCGCTTCGATCTCGAGTTCGAAATGGCCGTCGGTGATGTGCACGGCAGCGATGCGCTGGATGCGGTCCAGCGCCTTGATGCGGCTCTGCGCCTGTTTGGCCTTGGTGGCCTGGGCGCGGAAGCGGCGCACGAAGTCTTCCATGTGCGCGATCTTTTCCTGCTGGCGTTCGAAGGCCTGGTTCTGCTGCGCGATGCGCTCGGCGCGGGTGCGCTCGAAGTCGTCATAGTCGCCGCTGTAGGTATCGATGGTGCAGTCGTGCACATGCGCGATGCGGTTGACGCAGGCGTTGAGGAATTCGCGGTCGTGCGAGACCAGCAGGATGCTGCCGGGATAGCGCGCCAGATATTGTTCGAGCCAGAGGATGGCTTCGAGGTCGAGGTGGTTGGTGGGTTCGTCGAGCAGCAGCAGGTCGGCGCGGTGCATCAGCGCGCGTGCCAGATTCAAACGCATGCGCCAGCCGCCGGAGAAGCTCTCGACTTTGCGTTCCAGCGTGTCGTTGGCGAAACCCAGGCCGTTGAGCAGTTGCGCGGCGCGCGCCTTGGCGCCGTAGCCGTCGATGGCCTCGTAGCGGTGCTGCGCGTCGAACCAGGCGGTGTCATGGTTCTCTTTCGCCAGCGTCTTTTCCAGCACGCGCAGTTCCACGTCGCCGTCGAGCACGAATTCCAGCGCGGGCAGGTCGGAGTTGGCGATCTCCTGTTCGACGAAGGCGATGGTCTTGCCGGACTGCAGGGAGACCTCGCCGCTGTCCGCTTTGATCTCGCCGCGTATCAGGCGGAACAGCGTGGATTTGCCGCAGCCGTTCTTGCCGACCAGACCGATGCGCTGGTCGGCGAAGGCCTGGAGATTCACATTCTGGAGTAGCGGGGTGCCGCCTTGCAGGTAGGTCAGATTCTGGATATTGAGCATGGGCGCGATGATAGCAGACGGGGCGGGGCTTTCAGGCCGTCCAGGGACGCTATGGAATAAATTCAGGGTGGGCGGCGGGCGTTGATATGTGCTGTTGCGCACAGATGCCGGCCTCCGCAACGCTCACTCTCCCTGTGTGCTCATTGTCGGGCCAACCGTCCGGTTACGGCATGCTTCAGACCGCTCACAAATGGACAGGAAAATGAAAATCTTCACCCGCTGTACGTTGTTCGCCCTGCTGCTGTATCTGGGCGGTATCGCCCATGCGGCCACCGGCGTGGGCAGTCTGCAATCCTGTCTGGATATGAATGACAAGGAACCGCCGGAAAAAACGCTGGATTGCTACAACCAGACGGCGCAGGAGTTGCTGACGAAGAAGCACCCGAAGTCTTTCAGGATCGCGCGCGATCGCGGTATCGCCGAGGAGTGGGTGCCGTCCGATGAGCCTATCCGCGTCTACAAGCAGAATTACTTTCTGATCTACTCCCATTCTTCCCAGCCCAACAACGCGCCGAACAGCCCCAATCCGAACAACCAGGTGCCCTATACCTACACGCTGGATAAGAATGAAGTCAAATTCCAGATCAGCCTGAAAGCCCATCTGATGGGGGAGAACAGGCATGCCGTGTGGTTCGGCTATACGCAACTCTCGTTCTGGCAGGCTTATGATCGCGAGCATTCCTCGCCGTTCCGGGAAAACGATTACGAGCCCGAGCTGATCTATTCATATCGTCCGAACGGGTTGGCGCTGGCCGGTGTGACCGCCAGTTTTCTGAATTTCGGGCTGGTGCATCAGTCGAACGGGCAGGCGCTGCCCAAGTCGCGCAACTGGAACAGGTTCTATTTCCAGCCCGGCATGGAACGGGACTTTGGCGAATACGGCAAACTTGCCCTGTTGCCGCGCTGGTGGCAGATACTGGGCGGGGATTCCCCCGAGGATGACAATCCGGACATCATCGAACAGATGGGGCGCGGCGAACTGGAACTGCGCTACTACTACCGCCAGGGTGTGTTGTCCTCCATCTCTAGGATACATTCGCTGCAACTGGATCTGGCCCTGCCCGCACCGCGCCTGCTCGGTGTGCTGATCCAGAACGCGAACTTCCACCTGCAGTTCTTCAGCGGCAACGGCGAAAGTCTGATGGACTACAACCACCGCCATCGCAGCTACGGGTTCGGCATCTCAATGCCGTTCGAATGAGACGACGGCTCAAGCCCTGATGTTCAAGTCGTCGTTATAGGGTTTGCTGGGGAACTGGAAGGAGATCGGGCCGTCCGGCTCGGCATTCAGGAACTGGTGGACGAAGGGATCTTGCGAGTTGCGCATCTCTTCCACGGAACCCTGCGCCGCGATCATGCCGTTGTGGATGAAATACAGATAATCGACGACATCGAGCGAGGCCATCAGGTCATACGTCACCACGATGGAGGTGGTCCCAAGCGCGGCGTTTAGGGTGCGTATCAGGTTGGCGATAGTCTTGAGCGAGATGGGATCGAGTCCGGCGAAGGGCTCGTCGTAGATGATCAGCGGGGGGTCGGTGGCGATCGCCCGCGCCAGCGCCACGCGGCGTTCCATGCCGCCCGACAGCTCGCTCGGCATCAGGTCGCGGGCGTTGCGCAGGCCGACAGCGTTCAGTTTCATCAGTACCAGATCGCGGATGACCGCTTCCGGCAGATCGGTGTTCTCGCGCAGGGGGAAGGCCAGATTGTCGTAGACCGACAGGTCGGTGAACAGGCCGCTGACCTGGAACATCATGCCCATCTTCAGGCGCATCTTGTACAACTCGTCGTTGCTGAGTTCGTGTACGACCTGTCCCATGAACTTCACCCTGCCCTTCAATGGGTGCAATTGCCCGCCGAAGTGTTTCAGCAGGGTGGATTTCCCGCATCCGCTGGGCCCCATGATGCCGACGATCTTGCCCTGCGGGATGGTCAGATCGATACCCTTGAGCACCTTGAGCGGGCCGTAGGAGAAGTGCAGGTCATTGACTTCGATGAGGTTGGACATGGTTTGATCCCTTGCTTGGATTCGCGAGCGTGATTCTCACATGACGCGCGGCGGAAATATACGTTTTTTGGCACGGTCTCACTACCCGGTGCGGGTTGAACAACGCTGCCGAAGCTGCTACCTTGCACCCCAGATTTTTTCTGCCGGATACGCATGGGAGCCGATATGAGCAAGTTGCTGGTCAATCTGTTGTTGTTTGTGACGTTTGTTCTACCCGCGGCCGCCAATGCCGAGCCTATGGTCTCCGAGGCGGAGGACGCGGTCAGCAAGCAGTTCCAGATGCCGCCGTCGGATATGGCGGGGGTGTATATCTATCGCGATAGCATGCTGATGGGTAAGCGCCAGGTCGGCGCGGTGTGGCTGGATGGACAGTTGCTGGGCAACTTGCCCGATGAGACTTTTTATTACATGCAGATTAAGCCGGGTAACCACATCCTGTCTTCACAGGCGGCACCCAGCGACCGTGATCTGAGATTCGAGGCGCGCGGCGGCGAGAACCATTTCGTGAAGATGGAGTTCGTGCGCAAGGTGCCGGTGGCCGGGGCGATACCGCTGGTGGGATCTGTGATCGGCGCTTTTTCCAGTCACGTGAAGTTCGAGACGGTCAGCGAGGAAGACGGCAGGGAGGGCGTGGGGGAATGCCGGCAGGCCGCACTGCAGAATGGCCCGGCGGGTTCGCTTGCCACGGTCCAGCCGAATTGCGTGTCGGCGCTTGAGACCGATCCTGAACTGAAGACGATCAGAGAAAAAGTGGCGTTGAGCGGGAAGGAGGACAACTTCTTCACCTTGATGTCCATCGAAGAACGCCCCAGCCCGGGCGAGCGCAAAGTGATCGTGAAATGGGGCAGCAAGCGCGAGCGCTGCTTCAATGCCAACCCGCCGCCGCGCGACAGCTATTACGATATCAGTGTGGAAGCGTTCAAGCTCGGCCAGAAGCTGATCCTGGAATTGAGCCGGGGCGAGATGAGCTACGGCCAGTTCGCCGAGAAACGCAAAGAGATCAAACAATCCAGTCTGACCAAGGCCAACCTGATCCAGGCGAAGGATTGAGCACCGCGCAGCAGGATCGCGACCTCTCGCCGGAGACAGACAAGCCCGCAAACATCCTGCCCGGAGGGGTTCCTCGACGGTTGGGCTGCGGCCCATATACAATGGGCCGATCAGCGCTTTCTTGCAGGTGTAAACAATGAAGTTTCCTTCTCTGCCCTGGAACAGATTTCCCTTTAATATCAACTTCAGATCCCATGCCAGGGCGATACGCCTGACCGTACTGGTTCTTCTGCTGGGACTTTCCGGTTACATCCTCTATCTCGACATCACCATCCGCGAGGCGTTCGAAGGCCGCAAGTTCGCGCTGCCGGCGCGTGTGTACGGCCGCGCGCTGGAGGTGTATCCGGGATTGAAACTGACACCCGCGCAATTGGTGGAAGAATTGAAGACCGTCGGTTACCACGAGGATCCCGAGCCGGAAGCGGCGGCGACCTACAAATACACGCTGAACGGGCTTGAGTTCACGACCCGTGACTTCGTGTTTGGCGATGGTCCGCAGGCGGCGCAGCATCTGCGCATCGAATTCGCCGAGGGCCGGGTGTCGCTGTTGCAGGACCGCGGCAGCGCGGATGTCGATCTGCCCTTGCTGCGTATCGAGCCGCCCCTGATCGGCGGTATCTATCCCGGTCACAACGAAGACCGGGCCTTGCTGAAACTGGAGCAGGTGCCCAAGCCGCTGATTGACGCGCTGGTCTCGATCGAGGACCGCAAATACTATTCGCACTGGGGAATCGATCCGCGCGGTATCGCGCGCGCGCTGTACAAGACACTCAGCGGGCAGCGCATCGAGGGCGGCAGCACGCTGACACAGCAACTGGTGAAGAACTTCTTCCTGACTTCGGAACGCACGCTGACACGCAAGGGCACCGAGGTGCTGATGGCGCTGCTGCTGGAGATGCACTACGGCAAGGACGAGATCCTCGAGACCTATCTCAACGAGATTTTCCTGGGGCAGGATGCGACGCGTGCCATCCACGGTTTCGGTCTGGCCAGCCATTTCTATTTCGACCGTCCGCTCGAGCGGCTGGAGTTGCAGGAGATCGCGACCCTGGTCGGCATGGTCAAGGGGCCGACGGTGTACGACCCGCGCAAGAATCCGGAGCTGGTGCTGCAACGGCGCAACATCGTGCTGCAGGAAATGGTGCGCCTGGATGCCATCACGCAGGCGCAGTTCGTCGAGGCGCGGCAGAAGCCGCTCGGTGTGATCCATCGCGCGCCAACCGGCACCTCGGCCTATCCGGCTTTCCTGCAACTGGTGCACCGCCAGTTGCAGCGCGATTATCGTGAGGAGGATCTGCGTA
The DNA here is from genome assembly GCA_003445795.1 of Gallionellaceae bacterium. Taxonomy (GTDB): domain Bacteria; phylum Pseudomonadota; class Gammaproteobacteria; order Burkholderiales; family Gallionellaceae; genus Sideroxyarcus. The sequence continues at coordinate 140,796 of DMCN01000106.1, read as the reverse complement.
GCGAGGGCTTGCGCATCTTCACCACGCTGGATCCGCGCGTGCAGCGCCAGGCCGAACAGGCCTTGTCGCAGCGTCTGGCGGATATCGAGAAGGCGCGCAGGATGACCGCCAGGACGCTGGAAGGGGCGGTGGTGGTCAGCAGCACGCAGCACGGCGAGATACTCGCGCTGGTGGGCGGGCGCGAGGCGCGCTATGCCGGATACAACCGCGCCGTCGATGCGCTGCGCCCGATCGGTTCGCTGGCCAAACCCATCGTGTTTCTGACCGCGCTCGAGCACTCCGACCGCTACACACTGGTCACCCCGCTGGATGACAGCGCGCTGGTGTTGAAACAGGCGGGCACCAGCGACTGGAAGCCGCAGAACTACGATCACAAGTACCACGACCATGTGCAGTTGCGTACCGCGCTGGCGCATTCCTATAACGTGTCCACCGCGCGGCTGGGGATAGAGCTCGGTGTGGACAACATCCTCGACAAGCTGCCGCTGTACGGCATTGAACGGCGGCCGCCTTCGTTCGCCTCGTCGCTGCTCGGCGCTTTCGAGCTTTCGCCGGTGGAGGTGGCGCAGCTGTACCAGACTTTTGCCGACGGCGGCTTCCGCACGCCCTTGCGCGCCATCCGCGAGATTGTCACCGCGGACGGCAGGCCGCTGCAGCGGTACCCGCTCAACGTCGATCCGGTGGCCGCAGCGGCGCCGGTCTATCTGCTGACGAACGCCTTGCAGGGGGTGGTGCGCGAAGGGACCGCGCAGTCGCTGGGCAACTGGCTGCCGGCCGAGATGAATGTGGCGGGCAAGACCGGCACCACGGATGACCTGCGTGACAGTTGGTTCGCCGGATACACCGGCGACCGCGTGGCGGTGGTGTGGGTAGGGCGCGATGACAACAAGCCTTCGGGCTTGACCGGTGCCTCGGGTGCGATGACGATCTGGGGCGAGATGATGAAGAACATCGAGCCCGAACCTTTGCTGCCCACTATGCCCGAGGATGTCGAATTGGTGAATGTCGATCCGGTCAGCGGTCTGGTCTATGACAGGGAATGCAGTACCGCCGTAGTGATACCGTTTATCAAAGGAACCGCGCCGACGGAAACGACGCCTTGTGCGGATGTCGCCACTATACTGCCGACCGACGAGAGTCCGGTCATTGCGACAGATGTGAAGTCGGAGGCCAAGCCGGAAATGAATCAAACGCCAGAGAAGAGCTGGTTGCAGAGGTTGTTCAATTGATGAATCGATATAGTCTGATCATTATTTTTGCGTTGCTGCTTGTGGGATGCGCCAGTGCGCCCATGCAGGCACCGGCAGCATCCACGCTGCCTGATGCGGCACCGCAGGAGCCATTACCCTCGCCGACTGGCGATGGTGTCACCGAACCCGAGCCGGTCAGGTCGGGCAATCCAGCCGTGGTCGCCCTGCTCGACCGGGCAAGGATGGACACCGGGGCCGGCAATAGAGGCGCGGCAGGGGCGTCGCTGGAGCGCGGTCTGCGCATCGAACCTCGCAATGCATGGTTGTGGCATGAGCTTGCGCAATTGCGTCTTGCCTCGGGCCAGTATGCACAGGCGGTCTCGCTGGCGCGCAAATCGATCAGCTTCGCCGGCGGTGACCGCCGTCTGCAGGCCGCGAACTGGCGCGTGATCGGCAACGCCCGTGTCGCACAGGGTGATTCCGCCGGTGCCGAACAGGCGTTCAAGCTCGCGGCGGAATTCGAGCCGGTCGTGCCAACTGAACAACCGGCTACGGGATTGTTCGGCAACCCCTGATAGCGGCCGTTTCTCGGTATTCACCTGTCGCCCGCAAGGGCGATTTTCTTTTGTGGCCTGCCCGGCGGACAGCGATGTGTGTCGTTGCGCACAGATAGCCGGCCCCTGATCGTGCAATCTTTGCGCATGATTTCCCTACTGCAAAGATCGATCTGGCTTGCTCTTTTCGCCTGCGCTCCGGCCAGCGCAGCACCCAGCCATTTCCCCATCGTGATCGGATCTGCACTGGTGTGCCGGGACCAGGTGAGTTCGGATTATTTCAACGACTATATGCTGACCCACTTCGGCGCACCCGCATTCAGCGCAGGCGGCGCGAACTGGTGGAAGGTGAATGAGAGCATCTTCAACTCTCCGGTCGAGTATGTCTTTGTCGGGGTGGGGGTGGATTTTATCGGTGCCACGTTCAAGGATAGTCCCGAAAAACTGATCGGGAACGTGAAAGCCGCAATGGGTATTGAATACAAGGCGGAGGGCAGCGAGCGCTGGGTCGCCACGTCGTATGGCGTGCTGATCACGTATCACGACAGAACGACGCCGAGCAAGATGTACTGTTTTGGCTACCCGCATACGCCCTACTAGCGCTATCCGCCAGCGCCGAGGATGCCGCTCATGAAGCTGGTCGATCCAAGAACGACTTATATGCTCACCAATCCCGCCACCTTTGCCTGGCGTGTGCTGAGATCGTTCCAGGCGAATCAGGGATTATTGATGGCAGGAGCGGTGGCGTATTACGCGCTGCTCTCCGTCTTGCCGCTGCTCATCCTGACGGTGATCGCGTTGTCGCAGGTGATGGACCGCGACGTGCTGCTGGGAACGGTGGACAGGGCGATCGAATATGTGGTGCCGGGCGAGGGCGGGGCGCTGGTGGTGGAGTTGCAGGCTTTCCTCGATCACAGCGAGGTGATCGGCTGGGTGATGTTCGTCACTTTGCTGTTTTTCAGTTCGCTCGGCTTCAGGGTGCTGGAGAGTGCGATCTCGGTGATTTTTCTGCATCGCGTGGTGAAGCGCAAACGGCATTTCATCGTCTCCATGCTGTCGCCGTTCGGCTATATCCTTTTCATCGCTGCCACGCTGTTCGTGGGTACCTTTCTGATCATCGACCTGACGGCGATAGGCGGGGAACGTCTGGTCATCCTTGGACACAGTTGGTCGCTGAGCAGGCTCGCGCACTGGCTAATCTACTTTGGTGGCGTCATCGCCGAGATCCTGCTGATCTCGGCAATCTACTATTTCATGCCGTTCGGCAGGCTCTCTGCGCATCATGCTTTGATCGGCGGTGCCACAGCGGCTTTGCTGTGGGAGTTCATCCGCAATGTGCTGGCTTGGTATCTCGGCACTTTGTCGCAGGTGGGGGTGGTGTACGGTTCGCTCACCACGGCTATCATCGTGCTGCTCAGCCTGGAGTTGGCGGCCACGCTGCTGTTGCTGGGGGCGCAGGTGATCGCGGAATACGAATGCATCAAGATCGGGGCGCCATGAGCACATCGAAGCACCGCGAATATTGCAAGACGGCCACCCGCGCCGGGTTGCACTATGTGACTGACGGTTTCGCCGGCATCAGTCGGCGCCGTTTCGGCACCGGCTGGAGCTACAGCGATGAAGGCGGGATGCGCATCAGCGACCCTGCCATGCGCGAGCGTTTCAACGCCCTGTCGATTCCACCGGCGTGGGTGCAGGTATGGATATGCCCCGACCCGGACGGGCACATCCAGGTGACGGCCCGCGACGCTCGCGGTCGCAAGCAGTATCGTTACCACCCCCTGTATCGCACTGCCCGCGACAGTTCAAAGTTTCGCCGCATGCTCGAATTCAGCGAGATATTGCCGCTGCTACGCGAACGGGTGGAGCGCGATCTGCGCGCCGCGTCCCAGTCGCGCCGGCAATTGCTCGCCACGGTGGTGTGGTTGCTGGACAAGACGCTGATCCGCGTCGGCAACGACGAGTACGCCAAAGAGAACCACTCGTACGGGCTGACGACGATGCTCAGGAAACACGCGAAGGTGACAGGGGCGCTGTTGCGCTTCAGTTTTCGCGGCAAGAGCGGGGTGGAACATGTGGTGGCCGTGGACGATCCGCGCCTTGCGCGCATCGTGCAGCGCAGTCAGGATATGCACGGGCAGGAGATATTCCAGTATCTGGACGATGACGGTAAGCGCAGGCCTATCCTGTCGAACGATGTGAACGACTATCTGCGCGAGGTCAGCGGCCACGATTTCACCGCCAAGGATTTTCGTACCTGGGGCGGCACCATGGTGGCTGCGTTGGCGTTGCGGACGATGGGGGCGGCGGCCAGTCGCGTCGAGGCGGAACACAACATCCTAATGGCGCTGGACGCGGTGGCGGCGCGCCTGGGCAACACGCGCGCCGTGTGCCGCAAATACTATGTTCATCCGGCGCTGCTGCTCGCCTATCACCTGGGTTTGACTGCGCCCGCATCACCGGCGCAGCCAGTTGCCCGCCGCGCTTCAGCGCAGGCTGCGTTGCGCCGGGATGAACTGGTGGTGCTGCAATTTCTGCTGGAGTCGGCGTGAGCCGCTCGGGGCGGCAGGCTCTTGATTTTGTGTGGCCCACCCTCATATGAGTCTGCACCATGATGCGTTTAGCATGGAAAGGCTGCGTTCGACGAGCGGTGATGATCCGGTTCAGTTCAAATAGGAGGTCCATCATGTTTTCACCTGTCAGTATCCCCTTTGGGGCAAAGATGCTATTCAATACGGCCACCATCAAACCCGGTGTGGATTTCGCGGATGTCGAGCTGGCGCTGGCCGAGATGTGCAATGTGGTGAAAGATACCTACGGCGGCGACAAGGGCGGCTTCATCGCCGGCCAGGTCTTCGAGTTCTCCGGCTTCGTGTCGGACGAAGGGTCGCTGAGCGATTCCAGGGCGGCGGAGAAACACATCGCGATCGTGACCTACTGGCGCTCCTTCGAGGAGCATGAGAAGTCGCATGCCGACACCGTGTTCAGGGAGAAATTCGCGGCATTGGGCAAGTTGTGTGTTGACAGCAAGGAGCTGGGTTACAACATGCTGTGGCAGGGTGAACCCGAGTGATGCATGGCTGAAAGGTCGGACGGCAGTTTCGAGGCGCCTGCGGCTTTCGGGCCGTTGGCGTGAGGGGAGTTGCCTGTAAAATGCGCGGCTCGGACGTCCGAACCGCGCATTTTCATGTCAATTGCTTCGATTTGTCGCCCTTGTGCGATCAGGGCATTGCCTTGCCAGTTAACGGAATCGCGATAGTATTTTGGCTCATTCCCCGCATCCTTCTTTATAATTGCGCCGTTTCGAAGTCCCGAACCGACTGATTTGCAATATTCACCCAACAGGAATCCATCTTCATGAAAGCACCGATACCGTTAAGAAACGTTCCGCAATCCAACATCTTTCGCAAAGGCGATGTCTTTGTGTTGTTCGGCGAACTGTTCGGACGCGGCTACGCCAACGGCCTGATCAACGAGGCGCGCAAGGCGGGCATGACTATCGTGGGTATCACCGTCGGTCGCCGTGACGAGAACAATGCGTTGCGCGCCCTGACCGCCGAGGAACTGGCGGCGGCGGAAGCCAATCTGGGCGGCCGCATCATCAACGTGCCGCTGATGGCGGGTTTCGATCTGGACGCGCCCGCGGGCACGCCGACACCGACCGACATGCTGGGCGACATGACGCTGAAGAGCTGGCAGGACGATAAACTTGATTTTGCACATATTGAAAAATGCCGTGAAGTCGGCGTAAAGCGCTTCAAGGATTCCGTGGCGAAGGTGATGGCCGAGCTGGACAAGATGATCCCGGATGGCGCCAACGCGTTCTTCGCGCACACCATGGCGGGCGGCATTCCCAAGGTGAAGGTGTTCCTGGCGATCGCCAACCGCATCTACAAGGGGCGCGGCGAGCGTTTCATGTCCTCCAGCGCGCTGCTTAACAGCGACCTGGGCAAATTGATCCTGATGAACTTCGACGAGGTCACGGCCAATACATTCCAGCATCTGATCGAAGGCAGCGCGGCGATCCGTGCACGTCTGGAGAAGACCGGCGGGCAAGTGCGTTACACGGCCTACGGTTATCACGGTACCGAGATCCTCATCGACGATCGCTACCAGTGGCAGACCTACACCAGCTACACACAGGGCAAGGCGAAGATGCGCCTGGAGCACGTCGCCGAAGACGCGTGGAAGCAGGGCGTCAAGGCTACGGTCTACAACTGTCCCGAGATTCGCACCAATTCCTCCGACATCTTCGTCGGTGTGGAGCTTTCGCTGTTCCCGCTGTTGAAGGCGTTGAAAAAGGAGCAGGGCGGCGCCTGGGCCGAGACGCAATGGCAGGCCTGTCGCGATGTGCTGCTGGAAGGACAGACGCTGGAGAGCCTGTTGCAGAAGATCGACGACTATAACGCCAGTGCGGTGATGAAAGGTTTCCGCAATTTCGAAGCCTGGCCGATGCCGAACTCGGCGGAACTGGCCGACATCATGATCGGCACCTCGGACGATATCACCAAGATGCACAAGAGCCGCGATGCGCTGGTGACCGATGTGCTGAGTTCGCTGGTGCTGGAAGGCACCGGGCCGCTGATGTTCCATGAGTCGTCGAACCCGGCCGGCCCCGTGCTGTGGCTGAACCACGACGTGATCGCCAAGCAACTCAACATGATGCATCGCTAGATCCGGTTTGCCGGGGGGCACGCGCTCCCCGCCCGTTTGAGTACTGCGGTGCCGGTTTAACAAGGTATTTTCCCGCTGGCGATTGAAATCGTGCCGGCATCATTCAGGAGTGTCGTTCGATGACTCTAATATTGAAGCAGTTATTCTCCCTGCTGCGCTTGCTCAATTCCGATACGGGTACCAACCAGATCGCGGCGGGTGTGGCCTGCGGCCTGATCCTCGGTTTCGCGCCGATGCTGTCCTTGCAGGCCTTGCTGGTGTTCGTTTGCATGTTCCTGTTCCGTATCCAGATCGGCGCCGCGCTGACCTCTGCGTTCTTCTTCGCGCTGGTCGCCTGGCTGTTCGATCCGGTCTCGCATGTGGTCGGTTCGGCCATCCTTGAGACACCCTCCCTGCAATCGCTGTTCACCGCGCTGTACAACATGCCGCTGGTCCCGCTCACCCGTTTCTACAACAGCGTGGTGATGGGCGCGGGCGTGGCGAGCATCCTGCTGGCGCCGCTGGTGTTCTTCGGTAGTAAACGTCTGATCGAGGCCTACCGCGTGAAAGTGGTGGAACGTTTCAAGAGCAGCCCGTTCTGGAAGTTGTGGAGCAGCACTTCATTTTTCAAATGGTACGCGACCTATGACAAGTTCCATGGATAAGCCGGTGAAGAAGCAGGGGGCTATCCGCTTCGAGGCGGTCATCCCGATGGCCATCGTCGTCGGTCTGGTCGTGTTGTATTTCTCGCTGTTCTTCGATTCCCACCTGCGCCGTGGCCTCGAATATGCCGCCACGCAGGGGAACGGTGCCGAGGTGGATATCGGCCGCGTGAAGACTAGCGTGTTTGGCGCCTCGGTGCTGATCGCCGATGTGCAGATGACCGACCCGGAGCAACCGCAGCAGAACCGCGTGCAGATCGGCGAGTTGCGCTTCCGCATGCTGTGGGACGCCCTGCTGCGCGGTAAGATCATGATCGACGAGGCGGTGATTGAAGATGTGCAGATCGCCACGGCGCGGCAGCGTGCAGGCTACGTGCTGCCGCCCGAGCCGGAGCAGGCGGACGACGGCCCCAGTGCCACCGACAAGATGCTGGCGCAGATGAAGCAGGAATTCTCCGGCAACGTGGTGGGCGATCTGGCCGCCATCGCGGCGGGGGCAGACCCTGCCGCCCAGTTGAAAGAGACCGGCGACCTGAAGAGCAGTGCTTACCTCGCCGGGCTGAAACAATCACAGGACGAGACGGAACAGCAGTGGCGCGCGCGCATCGATGCCCTGCCCAAGGGCGACGATTTCAAGGCATTGCGTACGCGGCTGGGCAAAGTGCAGCTCAAGGACTTCAAGGACGTGGCGCAGGTGCAGGCCTCGGTCAAGGAGTTGCAATCCATCCGCGACGAATTCGATGCCATGTCCAAACCGGTGGGTGAGGCGGGCAGCAAACTGACGGGCGACATGGGCGCGCTGCGCACCTCGTTTGCCGATCTGGAAAAGGTCGCCCGCGAGGATGTGCGCGGCTTGCAGTCGCGCATGCATCTGCCGTCGCTGGATACCGCCACGCTGTCGCGTGCACTGTTCGGTATGGATGTGCTGGGCAAGCTGCAACAGGCGCGCGGTTACATGAACCAGGCGCGCGAATACATTCCCGCCAAAGGTGCGCCCAAGGCCAAGCCGAAGAAGATACACAAGGGGCACGATTACGCTTTCGGTCGTCCCAAGGCCTATCCGGCGTTCTGGCTGCGCCGCGCGGCGATCACGTCCACCTTGCCCGGCGGCAAGGGCCTTTCCGGCGAGATACTCGATGTGGCGACCGATCAGTCGCTGGTCGGTCGTCCGTTGGTGGCGACACTCAAGGGTGACTTCCCGCAACAGGGCGTTTCCGGCGTGAAGGCGGAACTGGTCATCGACCACCGTAACGCCGAGCCGCTCGAACGCGTGAACCTGCAAGTGGGCAACTACGCGGTGGCCGGCCGGTCGCTGGTGAACAGTGAGAGCGTGACGCTGGCCTTCGCCAAGGCGCAGGCTGCCACCGGATTCGTCGCCGAACTACGTGGAGACAAAGTCGACATGCGCCTGTCCAACCGCTTCGGTGCGACCGCTTTCGAGACCGGCGCCAAGTCCGCCGTGGTGCGCGAGATGATGGCTGCCTCGGTCGCCGGATTGAACGCCGTGACCATGGATGCACGGGTGAGCGGCGCATGGAGCGATCTGGACCTGAGCTTGTCCACCAACCTGGCCGATGCGCTGGCCAAAGGTATGGGCCGCTACCTGCAAGCCAAGATGGACGAGGCGCGCAAGCGCATCGAGAGCATTGTCAACGACAGGATCGGTGAACAGAAGCAGCGCCTGCTTGCGCGCCAGGGTGAGCTCGAAGCGCGCTACCAATCACAGCTGGCCGAACGCAAAGCGCAGGTCGACAAGATGCGCGCCGAACTGGATGGCGCACGCAACGAGCTGGACAAACGCAAGAACGCCGCCGTGGATTCGCAGAAACAGAACTTGAAACAGGAAGCGGGCAAGCTGTTGGATAGCTGGCGTAGATGATCGCGCGTGTCTTCTGATCACTCATCCCCGATGGAACAACTTCACCCGCGCGCAGTGTGGTCGCACTTCGCCACGCTGTGCGCCATCCCGCGCGCTTCTTATCAGGAAGCCGCGCTGCGCCAGCACCTGATCGAGTGGGCGGATACGCATGGCATCGCGCATGAGGTCGATGCGGCAGGCAATCTCATCCTGAAGAAACCGGCATCGCCCGGCTGCGAGTCCGCGCCGGGGGTCATCCTGCAAGGCCATCTCGACATGGTGTGCCAGGCCAACGCCGGGACGCCGCACGACTTCGCGCGCGATGCGATCAATGCGGTGGTGCGCGACGGCTGGGTGATCGCCGAGAACACCACGCTGGGGGCGGATAACGGCATCGGTGTGGCGCTGGCGCTGGCCGCGCTGGAAGAAGCTGATCTGCCACATCCGGCACTGGAGGTGCTGCTCACCGTGAACGAGGAGTCGGGCATGGACGGCGCGCGCGGTCTCGCGCCCGGCACTTTGCAGGGCAAGACGCTGGTCAATCTGGATACCGAGGAGTGGGGGCATTTCTATCTCGGCTGCGCGGGCGGGGTGGATGTCGAGCTGCAGCACGATTGCACGCTGGAAACGGTGCCGCCCGATTTCGCCATCCTTCGCTTCGATGTGTCCGGCCTGCGCGGCGGCCACTCCGGTATCGACATCCATCTCGGACGCGGCAACGCCATCAGGCTGCTGGCGGAAGCGTTGCGCGACCTGGCGGCACACACGGACATGCGTTTGATCGAGCTGAAAGGCGGCACGGCGCGCAACGCTATCCCGCGCGAGGCGTTCGCGGTTTGTGCTGTGCCTGCGGCCGCGGTGGCGGGGATGGATGAATGGGCAGAGCACAGGCTGGCTGCATGGCGGCAGCGCTTTGCCGCGGCGGATGCGAATGTGTTCTTCAGGTACGAACTGGACGAGATGCCGCTGGGCAAAGCGGTTCATCAGGCGGAACGCGACCGTTTGCTCGCTTTTCTCGATGTTGCCGCGAACGGGGTCTCGCGCATGAGCGACGATTTTCCCGGCGTGGTGGATACCTCAGACAACCTCGGCGTGGTGAATCTGGTGCAGGGGGCGTTCCGCGCCACCTTCAAGGTGCGCTCGCTGCACGACGGCCGTGCCGATGCTCTGGCCGACAAACTGTGCGCGCACGCGGCGGGTTACGGCTTGCGCGCATGGAAGGACGGCGCTTATCCGGGCTGGACGCCGAACCCGTCATCCAGGCTGCTCGCGCTGTGCCAGGAGGTCTATAGCGCGCAGTTCGGTCAGCCGGCCTCCTTGCAGGTGATCCATGCCGGACTGGAGTGCGGCCTGCTCGCTGCCAGCCATCCGCAATTGGAGATGATCTCCTTCGGCCCGGACATCCGCGGCGCGCATGCCCCCGGCGAGAAGGTGGAGATCGAATCAGTCGCACGATGCTGGCAGTTGCTCAAGGCAGTGCTGCAGGCCCTTGCCAAGCAATAGCTACCACAGTGGCGCGACTCGAAAAGACATTGCTTGCCTGGGGAACGCCTGATTTTGAGCTTGTCCTCAAGCGGGAGGTCGCGCAATTGGGCGCGGAAGTGTTGCCATTGCAGCAGGGGTTGTCGAACAGTAGTGCCGTGGCGGATGGGCCGATCACTGTGGTAGTGAAAGAAGTCGCAGGCACGGAGGGCGTCATTCGGACAAGGCTGGGGTTGCTGTATCAGGGTGTCATCGGCGGCTGCAGCTGTGCCGATGATCCGACGCCCGGAAGCGAGCTCGACGAGTCGTGCGAAGTGCGGCTGGATATCGACAGGGTTACAGCGGAAGCGACAATTTCACTCATTGCCGATTAGACGTGAAAAAGATCGGGTGCCTGCGGACCGATATTCGGCAATAATCCTGTCCGCGCGGGTAGATCGTCACATTGTTCCGGGTCGCTACAGGCCGCGCAAGGGTGTAATCCGGATTAAGCGGGAACTTCGATGAATGATGCAGTGCAGTCTGGCAAGCATGTGGAACTGAGCGATCTGCAGTCGGTGAAGCTCGGCATCGGCGATGTCGTGCAGTTGCAGGATTTTTCACACGAGAAGTTGCGCCACTACGTCAAGCTGATCGGCTATCTGCACAAGAAGAGTGTGGTGGTCTCCCATCCGATGCGCGACGACAAACTGCTCTTCATCAAGAAAGGCGAGAGTTTTCTGCTGCGCGGCTTCTCCGGCACGCGCACATACGAGTTCACCGCGGATGTCGTCAATGTCTGCCTGCAACCCTATCCCTATCTGCATCTTTCCTATCCCGTCCAGATCAGCACCGTCAATATGCGCGCCGCGCTGCGCATCAAGCTCAAGCTGGTGTGTTCGGTCTGTCTCAAGGATTCCGGTCAGACGACGCCGGCCACCATCGAGGATATGAGCCTTTCCGGCGCCCGCATCCAGTCACGCACGGCGTTCGGTACGGTAGGCGACAAAGTCGAGGTGAGTTTCCGACTGCCCATCGACGGGGTGGAGCAGTTGCTCATGGTGCCAGCCACCATTCGCAACGTGGGCAACGAGGCGGAAGCTTCAGGCGCCGGGAAGCCGGTATTGAGCGGTCTGGAGTTCCATCAGCCAGAAGGGATAGAGCGGACGTATCTGCACAACTTTATCTATAAAAGCATGGCGGACAACTGAGTGGGTGTCCGGAAAGCCTGTATGCTCGCCGCAACGGCGGAGCCGACGATTAGTAATGAAAACAAGTCGGCCTTGCCGCAATCTCTCGTCGCGGTTTGTTGATATCGGACTGCGATAGATGGAGAATGCGAAGAAAGGGCCGTGCCGGAGAGAATGGTGGGTGGGGCTCTGACTTGGTTCGTTTCGAATCGGTTCGGGGAGTGCTCTCATGGAGTTGTTGCCGTTCCTGTCCAAACACAGGGACACGTATCTGAGGTTTACTACGTTCGGCTTGGGCGTCGTGCTGGCCTTCGCCACGCTCCAGATACTCCTTTTGCTTCCCGATCCTTCCCCCAAATATTTCGTCATCCCATCCCTGCTGGGGCTGTTCATCGGATTCATGCTCTCGACGCTGGTCGCCATGCGCCAGGAGATCAATACCAAGCAGCAGGTCATCCATGCTGTCGCAGACCTGGCGCAGGAATTCATCTACCTGCGGCGGGTGGATGGTACCTACGAATACGTCTCGCCCTCCTGTCTGAAGGTCACGGGTTATCAGCAGGAAGACTTCTATTCGAGGCCGAACTTCATGACCGAGCTGATCCATGTCGATGATCGTCAGACATGGAAGAAGCATGTGCACCAGATGCACGAGCATGGTCAGCCCGAGACTCTGCTGATACGGATCAATACGCGTCACGGGGAGGTGCGCTGGATCGAGCACCTTTGCGGAGATGTGAGGGATGCGACCGGCCAGATACTGGGTGTGCGTTCGATCAACATGGATGTGACGGAGCGTATCCGCAAGGAGCAGGAGCTCTGGATCGCCGCCAGCGCATTTGAAACACATGATGGCATCATCATCACCGACGCGAACGCGCATATCCTTCGCGTCAACCGGGCGTTCTGTGAAATCACCGGATACTCTTCGGATGAAGTGATCGGCAAGACTCCGTCCATGCTGAAGTCTGGACGGCACGAAACATCCTTCTATGACGAGATGTGGAGAAGTCTGCATACGACGGGCCATTGGGACGGTGAGCTGTGGGATATGCGCAAGAACGGCGAGATCTATCCCAAGAACCTGACGATCACTGCCGTGAAGGACGCCTCCGGCCAGGTGACCAATTATGTTGGCATTTTTAGCGATATCACCGAACGCAAGCAGGCGGAAGCCGAGATCAACCGGCTTGCCTACTACGATCCGCTCACCCTTTTGCCCAACCGGCGCCTGTTGATGGACAGGCTGCATCAGGCCATGGCAACCAGTGAGCGTTGCGGTAGCTACGGTGCGTTGTTGTTCATCGATCTGGACAATTTCAAGGACCTGAACGATACCCAGGGACATGAAACAGGTGACAGGTTGCTGATAGAGGTCGGTGGTCGTCTGGCGACCTGTGTGAGGTCGGAGGATACGGTTGCCAGACTGGGCGGGGACGAGTTCGTCGTCATGGTGGCGAATCTGGGCGATGTCGAGGCGTTCGTGCTAGATCGCGCCGAAGCAGTGGCAACCAAGGTGCTGGCCAAGCTGAACCAGCCATACCAGATAGGTATCCATGAATATCGGGGCACCGCGAGTATCGGCGTCTCCCTGTTCCATGGGCAATCTACCAGCATGGAAGATCTGTTCAAGCATTCCGATGTCGCGCTCTATCAGGCCAAGAACAGCGGGCGTGCCACCTTGCGCCTGTTCGATCCATCCATGCAGCTGGCGCTGGAGGAGCGTTCGAGAATGAAGGAAGACTTGCGCCTGGCCTTGCTGGAAGACCAGTTCTGTCTGTATTTCCAGGCCCAGGTGGCTTCGAACGGGGCTTGTACCGGGGCCGAGGTGCTGTTGCGCTGGCAGCATCCGCAGCGCGGTCTGTTGCCGCCTGCCGATTTCATTCCGTTTGCCGAGGAATCGGGCGTGATCGAGGAAATCGACCTCTGGGTGCTGGAAAAGGCATGCGCGCAACTCAACGAATGGGCATCGAGCAAGACCAATGCCGATTTTATTCTGGCGGTCAATATCTCGGCGCCGACATTCATGCGCTCCGATTTCGTAGACACTGTGCTGGCGATCATCGGGGCGGCCGGCATCGCTCCCGGCCGGCTCAAGATCGAATTGACCGAGACTTCGATGATCCGGGGTCTCGATGAGGCGATCGCCAAGATGGACAGACTCGCCTCTGCCGGGATCACTTTCTCGCTGGACGATTTCGGCACCGGATATTCTTCGCTTTCCTATCTGCGCCGGCTTCCCATCGATCAGCTCAAGATCGACAGGGAGTTCGTGCGCAACATCGGCGGCGGATCGAACGATGTCGTGATCGTTCGTACCATCGTCGGCATGGCGCAGAACTTGGGCTTGCGGGTGATCGCCGAGGGCGTGGAGACGCAGGAACAGTTCGATATCCTGCAGTCCTTTGGCTGCCCGGGCTATCAGGGTTTTTTGTTCGCCCGCCCCTTGCCCCTCCGGGATTTCGAGAGCTGGCTGGTGAAGCACTGAGTGAGTGCTGCTACGATGCGCAAAATCCCAGAGATGACGCCATGATTACTACGATCCGTTCCGGACTATTCCTTTTGCTGCTGGCGTTGAGCCAGACTCTTACTGCTGCCGAACTTGCCTGTCCTGCCGCTCCCGTCTTGCCCACGCCGGAGGAACTGCAAGTGGCGATGCGCGATGCGCGCGACCACGGCTTTCTCTGGCGTATCAGCAGGGACGGCCGCACTTCTTATCTGTACGGGACGATCCATATCGCGAGATTCGAGTGGATGTTTCCCGGCCCGAAGGTGATGCAGGCTTTGAACGCGACCGACACGGTGGCGCTGGAACTCGATCTGATGGATGCGGATATCCGCAACCGTATGCTGAAGGGAATGGGGACATCCGGCGGTGCGCTGTTGCCCGCCGCCTTGCAGCAGCGTATGCGCAAGCAGGCTGCCGCAGTCTGTGTGCCGTACGATTCGATCGCTGGGTTTTCACCCGAGATGCAGATCACTATGCTGACGGTGACGGCGGGGCGGAGCGAGGGGTTGGAGGCTTCGTATGCCATCGATGCGGTGCTGGCGGGGATAGGGCATGGCGCGGGCAAGCATATGGTCTCGCTGGAGACGCCGGAGGCCCAACTGGCGATGCTGAAGATGGGCAATGAGCAGGAAGTGCTCGATTTCGTTCAGGACAGTTTGACCGATATAGAAAGCGGGCACGCGGGGGCACTGCTCAAGCGCATAGCCAACGTGTGGGCGGATTCCGATCATGCCGAACTGGCACGCTACGGCGAGTGGTGTGATTGCATGAATAGCGATACGGAACGGGAGATGATGAAGCGGCTGCTCGATGGGCGGAATCCGAATCTGGCCAAGCGCATCGATGCGCTGCACAAGAGCGGGAAAAGGGTCTTTGCCGCTGTCGGCAGTCTGCACATGTTCGGCCAGAATTCACTTCCCGCGCTGATGGCGAAGCTTGGCTATCGGGTGGAGCGCGTGGACCTCAAGTAGTCGCTTCTCTTTCGTTCAAACCACATACCCCTGCCCGCGGCAGGGCTGTTCCTTGTTTATATACATCGTGTTGCGTAAGATGAAACCGAAGTTGCCCGGCAGTATTGCAGTGCGTTTTTCGGGTAACAGCAGGATGGGGCAGCATGTCGCTGCTTTATGTCGAACGTCAATCAGGGGGATGTATGGGAGTAAAAACAATAATGGCGTGCGTCGTTTTGCTGGCTGGAGTTTCCGGCTATGCGGTCGCCGAGGAAAAGATGAATCCGGCTGCACAATCCGCGATGAAAGCGTCAAAGAACAGCGCGGTGAGCTTCAAGAACGACATTCAGCCGATACTGCGCGACCATTGCCTCAGCTGCCACTCGGCCGGCGGTAGCGGTGTGGCGAAAAGCGGACTGGATCTGAGCACATACGAGTCGCTGATGAGAGGGACGGTCTACGGTCCGGTCGTCGTTCCCGGCAACAGCGATACCAGTACTTTCACCAAATTGCTCACCGGTACCAACAAGGGGCTGAAGATGCCAATGGGCCTGAATGCTTCCGGCACACTGGACAACCAGTACATCCTGCTGATGAGGAACTGGGTCAAGCAGGGCGCCAAAAACAACTAAGGTTCATCTGCAAGCAGCGGCGAATGACCGGTCTGGTCCATTCGCCGTCTGTGCACGGGGCCGGCTACCCGCTGCGCCCGTCAAAAATCCCCGCATTCACAGGTGAACTCATCTTCTGTTTCCGGATAGAATCCGTCTGTCCGAATATCACAAGGAAGTTCGCATGAACCTGGCCGAGTTGTTCCGTCACGAAACCGATCTGCTCACGCTATCTCCCGGTCAAACTTTGTTCAAGGCGGGCGATCAGGGCGAGTTGATGTATGTATTGATGTCGGGTATCGCCGAGATCAGCGTGAAGGGGAGAGTGGTCGAGTTCCCCGAAGCCGGCGCCATCGTCGGCGAGATGGCGATGATAGACGACGGCGCGCGCTCGGCCACGGTGATGGCGAAGACCGAGTGCAAATTCCTGCCCATCGACCGCAAGCGTTTCAATTTCCTCATCCAGCAAACGCCGAACTTCGCGCTGCACATGATGCGTGTGATCGCCAACCGGCTGCGCAGAACGGACGCCATCCTGTGAAGAACACTTTGCAGTCCGGTCCGCGCGAGATCGTCACGCCTTTCCGCTCCATTCCCCTGACCGTGCCGGAGGGGATGAAACACAACGAGTTCTTCAACAGTACCGAGAATCTCAACGATCTGGTCAACAACAACGGTCTGCTGATTAATGCGGAAGACCTGTTGTTGTACCGCAAGGCGCTGGGACACAGTACCGAGTTCGACTGTTCCATCATCTACAACACCTCCAAGTCCATCCTCAATCCGCTCGGCCGTCCGGTGCGGCGCACGCAGGTGGCGGAGAATGTGAAGCATGCGTGGAACCGCATGAACCAGATCATCATCGATTACATGCTGGAGCAGTATCCCGATCCGGATGAGGCGCTGATCCTGGCGGGCGAAGCGAGTCTGGACGCGACATGGCCGCTGACCTCGCCCGGTGTGCCCAGTATTCGCATGTTGCACAACCACTTCATCGTCTTTCCCAAGGAGGTGTTGCGCAACGCCAAGCCGGCCGATGCCGACAATCCCAACCTGACCGACGGCGGCCAGCACAGTCTGTTCCAGGCCTATATGCGCGACGTGTACCGCGCGTTCTTCGACAAGGCGCTGGATCTGAAGATACTCAAGCCCGCCAGCGAAGCAGATGCACGCATCGGCCTGACCGGTTACCCGCAGGGCCTGCCGAGTTGGGAGATCCAGGGCGGCGCGCAAGCGCTCAAGGATGTGAATTTCTGGAAGGAATACGACGAGGTGCTGAAGGGTTTTATCGACTTCTACCGCACCTTCTTCTCGCAGGTCTCCACACGTAACGCGCCCATCCTGCCCGATGTCTATTTCCCGCAGCAGGTGGAGAGCGTGCTGCTGTTCGACAACGATTTCATGAAGACAGCGAAGAAGGTGCGCGACCACTGCATCGTCGATGCCAAATACGCCAACGCCATCCGCTGGCAGCCGGCGTTCAAACAGCTCATCTACCGCAACGACGACGGCAAGCTGATCGTGACCATTAGCCAGAATTCCATCGGCAACGCGATCACCGAGTTGCTCGGCGTGGTGGTGAACCGCACCCCTGATGCCGATGCCTACGGGGCAGCAGAACCCGCGCTGATCGCGCGCCTGCTCGAAGTGCGCCGCCGCCTGATCGAGGCCGATTTGGGCGAGGGCATCGCCACGGCGTATTGGCCCAAGGAGTAGCGCGCAAAATATTTCCTTTTTCCGCGGCGATGCGGGAAGTCAACGGGGAGGCAGATCGGGATGAACACGGAAGAACGGCTGGCCAGCATCGAATCGCGCCTGACGGCGATTGAGCGTTTCATCAGACTGTCTGCGCCACAATCGCCGGCCTCCAACCAATCTGCCGCGCCGGCATCACCGCCGCCTGCGCCCAGGGTCGCGCCGGTCCCACCCGCGGCATTTTCAAAACCCATTATCGCCAACGCCTCCCGTCATACGGATAGCTCTGTTCCGGTCACCAACATCCTCGGCTGGGCCGGAGCCTCGGCGCTGGTGCTGGCCTCCATCTATCTGGTGGTGTTGGCGGTCGATGCCGGCTGGCTCACGCCGGTGCGCCAGGTGCTGCTGGCCATGCTGGGCGGTTTCGGTCTGATCGGCATCGGCCTGCTGCTGCGCAGCAGGGACATGCATTACGCCAGTCTGCTGCCCGCGGCGGGCGTGGTGATCCTGTTCCTTTCGATATACGGCGCGCACAACTACTACCACCTCATCGACACGACTTTTGCGACGAGCGGGATCATCGCGGTCTGTGCCGTCGCGCTATGGTTGAACCGCTTGTTCCTGAGCGAGTTGTATGCGTTGTTCGCGGTGGTGGGTTCTTATACGGCGCCAGTCTTTCTGGGTGGTGGCAGTTATTCCATCGCCGACCTGATTGTCTATTTCGCCTGCTGGAGCGTGGTGTTCTCGGTGTTCTCGATCTGGGTGCAGAAGCGCACCGTCTATATTCTGGCGATGTACCTGGCGCTGGTGATCTTCGATGTGAAATGGCATGACGCGATGCCGGATGCCTGGCTGGCGGCGCTGGTGTTCCAGACCGTTCATTTCCTGATCTTCGTCGCGGCGGCCTCGGTGTTCAGTGCGCGCATCGAAGCTATGTCTCAGGAGATGGCGATCAAACATGTCCCCGCGCTGGTCCTGTTCTACTTCGTGCAATATCACATCCTGGACAAGTATGTTCCGGGGCTGGCACCCTGGGTGGCGGTCGCCAGTGCGGCGATTCTGCTGGTGAGCTACTTCGTGGTATCGCGTGTGCGTGCCGCCGAACTGGAGGGCGGCAGGATGCTGTTGAGCGCCTATGTCGCTCTGGTGCTGGTGCATGCGGGCTATATCGAGTCGGTGCCGGCGGAATGGGCGCCGTGGGTCGGCCTGCTGCTGGTGCCGCTCATCGCCGCGTATGCGGCCATGCGCGGCGACATGAAAGCCCCCGGCATGCCGTTGTGGGCTGCGGTCGGGCTGATCTTCTTCGCCAACTATCTGCACTTGTTCACCGGGAGCACTTTGTTGTCGAACGCCAACTCGATTCCCGCGCATGATCTGCTGGGACTCTGCTACGCGGCAGAACTCTATCTGGCTTACTATTTCCTGCGCAAAGCCGCGCTACTGCGCGATGTCGGCATGATCGCGCTGTACGCGGCCCACATCGCCATCATGATGTGGGCGATAGACATGTTCGACAGCCGTCTGCTGGTCTCGCTGGTGTGGGGCGCGCTGGCACTGGGTTGCCTGTTCCTGTCGCTGCAACGGCGAGACAAGCTGCTGGGGCAGTCTTCTTTGCTGATCTTCGCAGCCTCGGCGTTTAAAGTGTTCCTGTACGACATCGCTTCAGCCGCGCCGCTGGTCCGCATCGCCAGTCTGCTGGTGTTGGGTGGCAGCCTGTATCTGGGCGGCTGGCTGTACAAGAAAGTGAACAGTCTGGAAACGGAATAGTCGTTCAGCCCGATCAGGCACGAACGCCTTGTCCGCAGTTCGGGCAAGCTATTCTGACTCGACTTCTCTGAGTTTGCGGTACAGCGTGCGTTCGCTGATCCCCAGACGTTCCGCCAGTGTTTTTCTGTCGCCCTCGAAATTCGCCGCGGCCCAGTTGAGATAGCGCTTTTCCAGACTGGCCAACGGCGCGATCTCTTCGCTTGGATTAGTCGCCGTTATATCGGACCGCCGGCCCTTCATGGTGTCGAGATAGAAGTGGTGCGGCTGCAAGGTGTTGCCGTCCATCATGATCAGGGCGCGCTCCAGCACGTTGCGGAGTTCGCGCACATTGCCGGGGAAGTCATGTTGCATCAGCCTGTCCAGCGCTTCCTTGCTGAGTTTGATCTTGCGTACCGGATCGAGCCGGGCCAGCAGCGTATCCACCAGCATCGGCAGGTCTTCCATGCGTTCGCGCAGCGGCGGCAACTGGATGGGGAAGACGTTGATGCGGAAATACAAGTCCTGACGGAAGGTTCCTTCCCGAACCATCTCGGCAAGGTCGCGGTGCGTGGCGGCGACCAGACGGAAATCGGCACGCAGCGGTTCCACACCGCCGATGCGGCGATAGGTGCCGGCCTCCATCAGCCGCAGCAGTTTCACTTGCAGCGACAGTGGGATATCGCCCACCTCGTCCAGAAACAAAGTGCCGCCGCGCACCGCTTCCACCAGACCGATCTTGCTGCCGACGGCACCGGTGAACGCCCCCTTCTCATGGCCGAACATCTCGCTTTCAAACAGCGTCTCGGTCAGTCCCGAGCATTCCAGCGCCACGAAGGGGGCGGAAGCGCGCGGACTCATGTTGTGGATGGCGTGTGCGACCAATTCCTTGCCGGTGCCGGACTCGCCCAGCAACAGCACCGAACTCTCATGCGCGGCGACGCGTTTGGCCAGTTCCAGCATGCGGTTGAACGGGCGCGAGTAACCCACCAGTTCGCGTTCGCGGGCGCCGTCCCGCGCTCGCAGCAGTGTGTGCATGGTCTCCATGTAGTAGACCGCTTTCCCCGCCCCGTTCTTGACCGGCACCATCTCGACTTCGACATGGTCGCGGCCGGCGGAGGTGTGATGCACATGCAGCACACGACTGGGTTCGCCGCTTTCCATGGATGCGCGCAGCGGGCAGGTCTCGCCGGCCTGGTCGCAGGGTTTGTCGTAGTGGTGGGAGAGCGCGTAACAATATTGCCCTTCGAGCTTGCGATCATGACCGAACTCGCGACGGTACGCGTTATTGGCCGCGAGGATGTGGTATTGCCCGTCGAGCAGGATCTTGGGGTCGGGAAAGCTGTCGAGCAGGTTGAGCAGGTCGTTGGGGACTTTGGCGTGCATGGTCTGGATGTAAATTGTGGCAGTGATGGCGGTGATGTTATGTCACTTATGGCGGGAGCATCAACTCATTTTGCGCTTATGGAATTACAAAATTTCCATATCAAAATGATTTTAATGGGAAATATTAATAGATGGGTTGGTTGGCACAGTGATTGCTAAGTAGGTTATGCCTAACAGCCGGTTAGCAGTATCGCCGGTTGGGCTCCTCTCTGATTGGATACTCCCTCCTTTCAGCCTAGTCCTGTGGCGCTAGCGCCACAGGTTTTTTTTTGGGTGAGAGACTATAAGTTTCAACATGGAGAGCGCGAAGCGCGTCATGTTAAAGAATTAACGAATAGGAGAAAAAAATGGCATTGATGATCACCGAAGAATGTATCAACTGCGATGTCTGCGAGCCGGAGTGCCCGAATGGCGCTCTTTCCGCAGGGGATGACATCTACATCATTGACCCCAGCCAATGTACCGAGTGCGTAGGGCATTTTGCCACACCACAATGTATCGAAGTTTGTCCGGTGGATTGCATCGTGCAGGATCCAAATCATGTGGAAAGCAAGGATGAGTTGCATGCCAAGTTCGAGAAGCTGCTGGCTGTGAGCTAACCCATATTTGAGGAGCGAGACATGAAGATCGCCGTGACGAGTCAGAACTTCAGGATCGTGACCGGGCATGCCGGCAAGAGCCGCCGTTTCATCATCTACGATCTTGGCACTGCTTGCGACACGCCGAAAGTGGTGTGGTTGGATCTGCCAATGGACATGACCTTTCACGAATTCTCCGGCGGGCCACATCCTCTGGACGACGTGGAAGTGATACTCACGGCGAGCGCGGGCAATGGCCTGATCGAGAAGTTGGCCAAGCGCGGCGTGCAACTGGTCACTTGCGGGGAAAGCGAACCGCGCAAGGCGGTGCGCGATTTCCTTACGGGGAAGGTCAAGCAGGCGAATCCGTTCGCGCAACTGGAACAGGAGCGCCACGCTTGCGCGTGACATCAGGCGCGTGAGTCGATCTTTCGCTTGCGGCTCACTTTCGGATTTCCGGGCGCTTCAATAAGGTACGCTCCACCTGCACGCTGTTGTTGCCGTCGCTCAGCCACACCTGACCGTCCTGAATGGTGCATTGCAGGTCCATCGTGCGTTGCGCAAGCTTGGCCAATTCTTTTGTGTTCTCCTGCGGCAGGTTGATGATTGTGAGATTCTTCTGTCGCTCGAATTGAGAGCTGTTCTGCGCGTACCACATGTCGGCGACGCGTCCTCCATAGGTGTAAACAATTACTTGATTGGAGCGGCCGCAGGCTTTGCGAATCAGCTTCTCGTCGGGTAGTCCCACGTCGACCCACAACTCGATCGCACCGGTTAAATCTTTTAGCCACAGGTCCGCCTCATCATCGTCGGTCATGCCCTGGCCGAACTCCAGATATTCATGTGCGTGCAGAGCAAAGGCCAATAAACGGACCATAAGACGTTCATCGGTCTCGGAGGGGTGACGCGCCAAGGTTAGCGCATGGTCCTGATAATAGTGACGCTCCATATCTGCTATTTGCAGATTGGTTTTGAAAATGGTCGCTTTGATGGCCATGGGTCGTCCCGCTGAAAAGACCGGCATTGTACCCATGACTGCGAGTGTTTGCCGCGCGCCCTCCGGGCAAACCGGGAGGCGCGCGGCAAGTCGTCATGCCGCCTGACGGCGGAAGAAGGTGTCGCCCGGTGTGGCGGTGCTGACTTCGGTGATCGAATCGTAAGGCAGTCCTACCCGTTCATGGGCGCGCCGCACCGCTTCAGCATCGGTCGCCATGTTCAGACAGAACGCACGGCCGTCCCCGTAACTCACATGCAGTCGGATGGGAACGACGCCTTCCTCGTAGCACGCTTTTTCGTATAGTGCGTAGAACTTCTCGAAATCCTCCATGGACAGTTTCTCCGGAAAAGTCTTGCGTGTGCGGTCGTGGGTATCGAGAAAGAATCGCATCGGTTTCATGTGTATCTCCTGTGGTTGTCGCTACCAAGGTGTAGCGGCAGGGAATGTAGTGGTCGTCCGGTGGCGCATCTGTAGCAAAAGTTACTCGGCAGCCAGTATTTTTCCGCGCAGGCCTTGTGTAGCTTTTGCTACAGAGCCTTTGCACGATTGCCGGTAGCCTCGGTTCAGCTTGTTCAAACCGGAGGAGATCGATATGGGAAACGCGGGCTTGTTGGGTTTCATGAACATCAGCATCGTATTGCTGGTGATTGGTTTTACCGTGCTGCTGTTCATGGTGCAGTTCGAGCTGGGGCCGTTGAGCAGGCTGTCGACGGGGAGGAAGTGGCTGATGACGCTGGTACTGGGTTCCGGCATGGTCGCTTTTTCCATCAAACTGGTGATCATCTTCACCCTGCTCAGATTCCCGGAGCAGACGATCAGGGCGCATATCAATATGCAAAGCTCGCAGTCGCTGGTGCAGTGGGAAAGACGGAATCAGATAACACCCGTTCCTGTCGCGGTGGGGATGCAGAAAGCCTATGTCTGGCAGGCCCTGCCGGAGGTGGCACCTGCACCTTTGTGGAACCCGACCACGCCGGAAAAGGTCGCGCTGGGCGAGCGGCTATTCCACGACAAGGCGCTGTCGATCGATCGCACCGTCTCCTGCAGTTCCTGTCACGACGTGAGGAAAGGAGCGGGGGAGGATCATCGCCGTACCTCGCTAGGCATCGGCGGACAGCGCGGCGGTCGCAATGCGCCCACCGTCTGGAACGCGGCATTTCAGTCGGTCTTGTTCTGGGATGGCCGTGCACCGAGTCTGGAAGAACAATCGAAAGGCCCGCCGCTGAATCCTGTCGAGATGGGCATGCCGTCTCTGCAAGCCGTGGAGCAGCGGGTGCGCGAGAATGAAAGTTATCGTGAGCCGTTCGCCCGGGCATTCGGTGCGGGGCAGGTTATCACCATCACGCAGATTGCTGCGGCCATCGCCGCCTATGAGCGCACCCTGATCACGCCGGATGCGCCATATGATCGTTTCGTGCGCGGCGATGACAAGGCACTGAGTGCGGCCCAATTGCGCGGCATGGAGCTGTTCCAGTCGGTCGGTTGTGTGCTGTGCCATTCGGGCCCCAACTTCAGCGGCGCCAGTCTGTTCGATCCCTCACCGTCCCCGCAACGCCTGTTTCCAGTGTTTCCGGAACGGAAATATGTGGGACGCTACAGGCTGACCCGGGACGCCGGCGCGAATGTACCAGGCAGCAAACAGGGCATCTGGCGCATCCCTTCGCTCAGGAACGTTGCCTTGACGGCGCCCTATCTCCACAACGGCAGTGTTGACAATCTGGCGGAAGTGGTGCGTATCATGGCGACCGCGCAGCGCGGCAAACGGCTCGGCAACGATATCGAGGGTGCTAAGTTCATTGTCTGGTCGAGGCAGAACAGGACGATCTCGCGTATCGAGTCGGTTCCGCTGAGCGACCGTGATGTGGACGATATCGTCGCTTTCCTCAAGTCGCTCAGCAGCGAGATGCTCGCTGCACGCAGCAGGGCAGGGACGCTTTGATCGCGGCATCGGCAACAAACGTCTGAATGGAGGTGTGTGTTGGACAATGCAGGATCGTTGGGCGAACTGAGGGCGCTGGATGTCTTTCGCGAACTTTCCGCCACCGGGCAGCAGATGCTCGAGTGCGGCATGCAACTCAACCACTTCGACGAACTCAAGACCATCATCAACAAGGGCAACACCGTCTCCGGCGCCTATGTCGTCGTGCGCGGCCGCTTGCGTGTCTATTCCATCTCGCCCGGCGGCAACGAAGCCACGCTGTATTTCATCAACCCGGGCGAGGTCTGCATCCTCGCGCTGAACTGCATCTTCAACAATCTGCAATATCCGGCCTGGGTCCAGTCCGAGCCGGATACCTGCGTCGGCATGATCCCCTCACTGACCTACCGCACGCTGTTCCAGAATGAACCCTCCATCCAGAACCTCACCGTGCACGCGCTCTCGGTGCTGGTGTTCCGGCTGATGGAAGAGCTGGAGGAGATACACTCGCTGAACCTGAACGAGCGGTTGGCGAAATTCATCCTGATGCGCTCGGAAGGAGTGGGGCAGTTGCGCATGACACAGAGCGAACTGGCCGCGCATCTGGGGACCACGCGCGAGGTGATCGCCAAGCTGCTGCGCAGGATGGTCGCGGACAAGGCGGTCAAGACCCTGCGCGGGGCGATTGTGGTCGAGCAAGCTGAGCAATTGGCGCGGCTGGCGGGACAACGCTGATCGTATTTTTCGACCGTGTGTCGGGCGCCGGATGCACGGTGTGGATAATTTCGGTATAAACCCTCTTCAAGGCAGGACATCGCCGGCTTGCGGGCACGTTTTCCGGGTTGAGACAGGGAGCGTTATGGAAGAGCGGGATTACGAAACACTGGTTTGGAGTCTGCAGAGCGAGGCGCAGGAAGTCCCGGGTTCATTCCGCATCAAGGTGGTGGGACTCAGTTTTTTCGCCTACCTGATGCTGTTCTGTCTTCTGGCGCTGTTGATTGCAGGTCTGTATTTCATGTTTGACGTGGCACAGGGCAATGGCAACGTCTTTACCANNCCAAGATCATTCTGGTCAGTTGGATACTCGTCGTCGCCCCCATCGTGTGGCTGGTGTTCCGCATGTTCTTTGCCGCACTGCCGCTGCCGCAGGGGCGGGAGTTGAAAGAGTCCGAGGCACCGCAGTTGTTCCGGATGATCGCCGATATGCAGCAAAAGTTGCAGGCAGCGCCCATCCATCATGTTCTGATCACCAACGAATTCAATGCTGCTATCGCGCAGTGCCCGCGCTTTGGCCTGTTCGGCGGCTATCGCAACTATCTGATCCTCGGTTTGCCGCTGTTGTATGCGGTCTCGGCAGACGAGATAAAGGCGATCGTGGCGCACGAATACGGCCATCTGGCCGGGGGGCACGGCAAACTGAGTCGCTGGATCTACCGCCAGCGTTCCACCTTCGATGTGCTTTACGAACATGCGCGCGTGCGCCGCGATGACAATATGGTGAATCGCGTGCTGGCCGGGGTCTTGGACTGGTTCGCACCGTACTACAACGCCTACACCTTCGTACTATCCAGACAGAACGAGTACGAAGCCGACGCCATGTCGCGCGAGCTGGCGGGGGCAGAAGCCAGCGCCTCCGCGCTGATCCGCATCAACCTGTTGGCAAACTGGCTGCACGGCAGTTTCTGGCCCAAGCTCTATGCCCAGGCTACGCAGCACGAGACGCCGCCGGTCATGCCCCATGTCGCCATGCGCAAACTGCTGGCGATGACCATGGACGAGTGGGCGACCAAGGAACGGCTGAGCGAAGTCTGGAAGGTGGAATCTGATGTCTATGACACACATCCCTGTCTGAACGAACGGGTGACGGCACTGGATCAGCGACCAGCATTACCGACCTTGCCCAGCATATGTGCCGCCGATGCACTGCTGGGAAAGTTCGCAGTCGAACTCGTGCATGAATTCGACGGGAAGTGGTGGGGCGAGGAAAAGGACAAGTGGCAGCGATATCACCGCCGCTACAAACATTCCCATGTCCGCATCGCCGAACTTGAAAAGCGGCCCTTGCCGGAACTGAGCGTATCCGAGGCGCAGGAACTGGCGCTGCTGCTGGTTGAGTTCCGGACTGTCGGGGCGGCCAAGACCGTACTCGAAGACGTATTGGGGCGCTCCACCGAACGATATCCCAAACCGGTCTTTTTTTATGGTCGCGNNGGATGCCCGGGGTCTGGATTACCTCGAGGAGGCCTTCCGCCTGTCTCCAGCGATGGGTGACGACTGCGCCAAGGTGGGTTATCAATGGCTGTTCGAGAAGCAAAACGAAGTGGCGGCCGAGGGTTGGCTGGAGCGTTTGCGCGCAGTTGAATCGCAACGCGCTGAATCAAAATAGAATAAGTTTATCCAGTCCCTAGCTGGTTCGGCGCGAGCTGACGGCTATACCCCTCTTTTTAGTAATTGACTATAACACTCGGGTAATGTCTAATGCGCACCTCTTTCCACTGAAATGAAAGGTGTTAATCATGCAGATCCCGAAACGTGATGGTGACGGCTACCTCGTCGATATGAGCGATTGGTCAGAAGAGATCGGTCGCGCGATGGCTGAAGAGGACGGCTATGAGTTGAACGACAAGAAATGGGAACAGANNGACCGGCCCGATGAAGCCGATCACAAAATACGGCGGCATGCCCAAACCGACCGGTTGCGTTTAAGCCAGTGGCATTTCATCTGCCGAGTTATTGGGGAAGCAAATGAAAGTGACACCGGAAAACGTCAGGGAATACATCCTGCAAGGTTTGGAATGCGAGCATGTCGAGGTGGAGGGCGATGGTCGCCATTTCGACGCCGTCATCGTAAGCAAGGCATTTGAAGGCAAGGGCATGTTGCAGCAGCAGCGGCTGGTGTTTCAGATACTGGGCGACAAGATGGAGGTGATCCACGCATTGTCGATGAAGACCTTCACGCCGCAGCAGTGGGCAGTTCAGGCATAACGCGATATTGGAGAAGATTGTGGACGAAAAGACGATTGCATTGGAAAAAATCAAAAAGACCGTGACCGAAAATCCTGTCGTGCTGTACATGAAGGGCACACCGCAGTTTCCGCAATGCGGCTTCTCCGGCCGCGCTGCCCAAGTGCTCAAGGGCTGCGGCGTGGAAAAATTCGTCGCGGTGAACGTGCTGGAAGACCAGGGTGCCTACGAGTACCTGAAGTTTTACGCAGACTTCCCCACCTTTCCGCAATGCTATATCGGCGGTGAACTGGTCGGCGGCTCCGACATCATGCTGGACCTGTACCAGCAGGGCGAATTGCAAAAGCTGATCGCCGCCGCCGGGCGCTAGTCCGTTACAATGCGGTGCCTTACTACGGCACCGCATCTTCATGCTTAACCATCATCAAGCCAGCCAACTGTTCCGCCTTCGGTGGACGGCGTTCGCCGTCGTCGGCCTGGCCTATGTGCTGTCCTTCTTCCACCGCTTCGCTCCGGCGGCAGTCGCCAGCGACCTGCAGCAAGCGTTTCAGACCAGCGGTGCGGCATTGGGTGGTTTGGCCGCAACCTACTTCTACGTCTACACCGTGATGCAGATCCCCACCGGGGTCCTTGTCGATACCATGGGGCCGCGCCGCGTCGCAGTAATCGGCGGTGTGATCGGCGGTATCGGCTCGGTGCTGTTCGGCATGGCCGACACGCTCGCCATCGCTTCGGTGGGCAGGCTGCTGGTCGGGTTGGGCGTCTCGGTGATGTTCATCGCCATGCTCAAGCTCAATGCGAGCTGGTTTCATGATCGCCACTTCGCCACGGCGACCGGTGCCACCATTCTGTTGGGCAATGTCGGATCGCTGCTTGCCGCAGCCCCTTTAGCCTGGGCGCTGAACTTCGTCTCGTGGCGCACCGTGTTCGTCTCCGTGGGCCTGTTCTCCTTGCTGTTGGCGCTGCTGGCATGGTTGCTGGTGCGCAACCATCCGGGCGAAGCGGGGTTGCCCAGCCTGCGCGAGCTGGATGGCAAGGCGGCACATCCGGCGCATCAGGGGCACTGGTACAACGGCCTGCTGGTCGTGTTGAGGAACCGCGCCACCTGGCCTGGACTGTGGGTAAACATGGGGTTGGCCGGCTCGCTGTTTGCCTTCGGCGGGCTGTGGGCGGTGCCTTTCCTGCGCGATGTGTACGGCATGGATAGATCCGCGGCCACCAATCACACGACGCTGCTACTGGCCGGGTTCGCCATCGGCGCGTTCTTCATCGGCACCCTGTCCGACCGCATCGGGCGGCGCAAGCCGGTGATGATCGTGGCGGCGCTGGTCTGGTGTCTGTGCTGGCTGCCGCTACTGTTTGGTGTGGCGATGAGCAGCGTGGTCAGTTATGCGCTGTTCCTGGTGATGGGACTGGCTGCGCCGGGATTCACCTTGAGCTGGGCCTGCGCAAAGGAAGTGAATCCGCCCGCACTGTCCGGTATGGCGACCAGCGTGGTAAACGTGGGCGCCTTCCTCGGCACGGCGATCATGCAGCCGCTGGTCGGCTGGGCCATCGACCACGCGCACGAACATCATCCCGATACTGCACTGGGGCTGGCCGATTATCAGGCGGGGCTGGGTATCATGCTGGGTTTCTCGCTGCTTGGACTGGTCGCGACCTTCTTCGTGCGCGAGACTTATTGCCGGTACACAGAAGCGCGGTAGAGTTGTTGGGCCCTACTCGGCAGGTTTGAGCAGGGCCAGCTGCGCATCATCCAGATAGCACCATTCGCCCTCCTTCAAACCGAGCGCATCGAGTTTCAATCCTCCGATCTCCGTACGGCACAGCGCCGTGCAATGGTTGCCTGCGGCGGCCAGCATGCGTTTCACCTGGTGATACTTGCCCTGTTCCAGCACGATCTTGAGTGTGTGCTCATCGAGTTTTTCGCAGACGATGGCGGCGAGCGGAGCGGGTTCGTCGTTCAGCTTCACGCCTGATAACAGATGTTTCACCAGTTCCGGCGTCACCGCTTCGTGCGTGGCTGCGACGTAGATCTTGGGGACATGGCGTTTGGGCGAGGATTGCGCGTGGATGAAGGCGCCATCGTCCGACATCAGCAGCAGGCCGGTGGTGTCGTGGTCGAGACGGCCCACGGGCTGCACATCGCGCAGAGCGAACTGCTCCGGCAATAATGAAAGTACGCCGGGGTGATGGCTGGGCTTGCGCGAGCATTCGTAGTCGGCGGGTTTGTTCAGCGCGATGTAGAGGTGCTCGCGGAATTTCCACACTTCGTCATACACTGCAAATTGAAGATCGCTGGTCTCGAAGCAGGCGCGCGTGTCGGTGATGATTTCGCCAGCGATGCATACATCACCGTCCTCGATCAGGCGCTGGCACCATTTTCGTGTGCCGAAGCCCTGTGATTGCAGGATACGATCAAGTGCTTGTTTGCTCATTTCGGTGTCACATCCGGCAAGTTAGGGTGCTGGTCGTGCATGACGATGCGCGAGACGAACCAGATCGCTACAACGTTGGCGGCAACCGCGACATAGCCGACTGTCTGGTAACCCACGATATTGTTCGCGCTGTCCAGAGTGATGATGAATCCGGCCAATGTCGTCGCCAGCCCCATGGCGAGCGATTGCATGGTGCCGTTCAATGACATGAAGGTGCCGCGCAGATGGGGGCGTGCGGCCGAGGTGATGATGGCCATCGCCGGGATGAAGCGGCCCGAGACCAACACGAAGAAGGCGGTGGTGCAGAGCAGCCATGCCCACAGCGGTGCCGCGCCGATGTGGGTGACGACGATGAGCGGCAGTGTGGCGGCGACGGCGATGATGCGATAGACCTCCACCTTGCCATGTTTGTCGGCCCAGTGACCGATCAGGCGCGCGCTGAAGAAGGTCGCTGCGCCGCCGGCGAAATAGATCAGCGGGATGTCGAGTTGCGCGATGCCAACGTTGCCGACTGCATACACTGTGATGTAAGGGATGACGGTGAAACCGGAAAAGATGATGAGCGAGNNCAGCAGCGCGCGCAGGTGGTTGGGATCGCGCAGCACCTCGAACATGGCGGAGAAGGGATGGGTGCGCTTCTCACTGCTGATGTGATGGCGCAGCTCGGGCAGAAAACGATAACCCACGTAGATGAACACGAGGACCAGTGCGGCGATGAATACGAACGGTGCACGCCATTGCAGGTGGTTCGCCAGCCACAGCGACAGCGGCACGCCCGCGACGGTGGA